>JAPSKG010000269.1 GCA_031177795.1 Domibacillus sp. | reverse complement strand
TACGAAGAAAAGGTGTATGGCAAGCAATTTAGCTGAATAAAAACCCTCTCTAATTTAGAGAGGGTTTTTATTTGTTTATATCATGGACATAATCCAGGAAATAACAACAATTGCACCGATAATCATTAAAATCGTTTTTATCATGTTACTCACCTCATAAAGTCGTTTCTTGTGAATAATGTTCCCGGCCTGCATATAACTTAAACACAGGTTGCAACAATGGATAAAATTAACCATTAGTTGAATTTTAAAAAGATGCCGAAGGATAACGGTAAAATAAAAAATGGCTGCTTAAACTTAACTGTTTCCTATATAGCGTTTTTTTTATTTTTTTGGGCATGAAGCCATAAAAAAAGGGAAAAGTGAAACAAAGCAATTTTTAAGGGGGAGTAAATAGTGGATTACCGCATAGAGCATGATACGATAGGCGAAATGATGGTACCAGTGGATAAATACTGGGGAGCCCAAACACAAAGAAGTTTAGAAAATTTTCCAATTGGCACAGAAAAAATGCCGATTGAGATAATTTATGCTTTCGCACAGCTGAAAAAAGCAGCTGCTTTTGTAAATGGAGAATTAGGAAAGCTGTCAGAGCAAAAAATGAATGCTATTACAGAAGCGTGTGATGAAATTTTGCAAGGAAAATGGGATAGCCACTTTCCTCTGGTAGTTTGGCAAACAGGAAGCGGCACACAATCGAACATGAACATTAATGAGGTTATTGCCAGAAGAGCGTCAGAAATTGCCGGACAAGAAGGATTAATTCATCCGAATGATGATGTGAATATGTCTCAAAGCTCCAACGATACATTTCCAACTGCGATGCACATTGCGCTTTATGAAGAAACAGAAAAACGCTTAAAGCCTGCAATAAAACAATTTAAAAAAACATTAAAGAAAAAAACAAAAGAATTTAAAGACGTTATTAAAATCGGCCGGACTCATTTGCAGGATGCTACTCCGCTGTCTCTTGGTCAGGAGATTTCTGGATGGTATCAAATGGTGGCGCGAAGCGGGAAAATGATTCACCGTGCTCAAAAACAGCTTCTCTCTTTAGCCATTGGCGGAACAGCAGTTGGCACAGGCATTAATGCAGATCCTTCTTTTGGAGAAAAAACTGCTAAACAGCTTAGTAAACAAACCGGTTATCCTTTTGTTTCAGCAAAAAACAAGTTCCATGCTTTGACCAGCCATGACGAAATTGTTTTTTTTCATGGTGCTTTAAAAGCGCTTGCGGCTGATGTAATGAAAATTGCCAATGATATTAGATGGTTAGCAAGCGGCCCGCGAAGCGGTTTGGGAGAACTAACTATACCGGCAAATGAACCAGGCAGCTCAATTATGCCCGGGAAAGTAAACCCGACGCAAAGTGAAGCTTTAACAATGATTGCAGTGCAAGTGTTTGGCAACGATGCAGCGATAGGATTTGCAGCAAGCCAGGGGAATTTTGAATTAAATGTATTTAAGCCTGTTATTATTTATAATGCCTTGCAGTCCATTCATCTTTTAGCAGACGGAATTTTATCATTTGATAAGCGCTGTGCATCTGGCATAGAAGCAAACCATGCTGTCATAGAAAAGCTGATGGAGCAATCATTAATGCTTGTAACAGCATTAAATCCTCATATTGGCTATGAAAAAGCAGCTGAAATAGCCAAATCAGCTCATCAAAGCGGATCGACGTTAAAAGACGCAGCTATTCAATCAGGTTATGTAACAGAAGAAGAGTACGATCAGTGGATAGATCCCCGCCAAATGGCCAATCTTAAAAAGAAAAAAAAGAAGAAATAAAGAAAGAGCCGCCTCAAAAGCTTGGCTTTTGAGGCGGCTCCTTTATTATATCATTACTTTTGGAAGCCGCTCAATTGCTGTTCGGCCATTTGTACTAGGCGTTTTGTAATTTCGCCACCTACTGAACCGTTAGCACGTGCTGTTGCATCTGCGCCTAATTGTACGCCGAATTCAGATGCAATTTCGTACTTCATTTGATCAATTGCTTGTTGAGCCCCTGGTGCAACGAGTTGGTTGTTGTTGTTTGACATAACTGTTCATCTCCCTTTATTTTAATTGGTCGGGTACGAGCGGAGTTGCACCGCCGCGATTACATCGCCCGAACTACCGGCTGTAACCCGTTGTAATTGTGTTATGTATCACTAGTATGGATTGAAAAAACGTCTTTATTCCTGCTAAGTACAGGTAGTTGTTTCCTTTAGTGGAAAGCTTGTTTAACAAGCGTTTTTCCAGTTAGTATGCTATACTATTCATACGATTTTTCTCTGTTTAAAAACATCA
>JAPSKG010000038.1 GCA_031177795.1 Domibacillus sp. | reverse complement strand
CGGGAACGGACCTTGTCTGGCTTTCAGCGGTAACAAAATATATCGTGGATCATGGCTGGGCGGATCAAGAATTTTTAAACAGCCGGGTAAATGGTGTGGAAGAATATATTAGTAGCCTTGCCCCGTATACAATGGACTATGCAGAAGAAGTAACGGGTATACCGAAAAATCAACTTATTCAAATAGCAGAAACGATTCATGAAGCAAAAACAACATGCATTCTTTGGGCAATGGGTGTTACCCAGCATTTAGGCGGAAGTGACACAAGTACAGCCATTTCAAACTTGCTGCTTATTACCGGAAATTATGCAAAGCCGGGCGCAGGAAGTTATCCGCTGCGCGGCCATAATAACGTTCAGGGAGCAAGCGATTTTGGGAGCATGCCGGACCGGTTCCCTGGTTATCAAAAAGTAACAGATGATGAAGTGCGGACAAAATTCGAGAAAAGCTGGGGCGTAAAAATTCCGGCAAAGCCTGGTCTTAACAATCACGAAATGGTTTCTGGCATTCATGCAGGAAACGTAAAGCTAATGTATTTAAAAGGAGAAGATATGGGTCTTGTTGATTCAAACTTGAACTATGTGCACTCCGCTTTTGAAAAACTTGATTTCTTCGTGGTGCAAGACATTTTCTTATCAAAAACCGCCCAGTTTGCGGATGTAGTGCTTCCAGCAAGCCCAAGCCTTGAAAAAGAAGGAACGTTTACCAATACAGAGCGCCGCGTTCAGCGCTTGTATCAGGCGCTTGAGCCTCTTGGTGATTCAAAGCCAGATTGGCAGATCATTATGGAAGTGGCCAACCGCCTTGGAGCCGGCTGGACGTACAGCCATCCAAGTGAAATTATGGCGGAAGCTGCAAGCCTTACGCCGCTTTATGCCGGCGTAACGTATGAGCGCCTGGAAGGCTATAATAGCTTGCAGTGGCCAGTTGCAGCAGATGGAACAGACACGCCTGTTTTGTTCCTGGATAAATTTCCTTTCCCGGACGGAAAAGCAAGGCTGTTCCCGGTTGAGTGGACAAAACCGCTTGAATATGATGAGCAGTATGACCTTCATGTAAATAACGGCCGTCTTCTGGAGCATTTCCATGAAGGAAATATGACATATAAATCAAAAGGTATTTCCTCTAAAACTCCGAGTGTCTTTTTGGAAGTATCACCGGAGCTTGCAGCAGAACGCGGTTTAGAGGATGGCACGGTCGTAAGGCTTACTTCGCCTTATGGCAGCGTAAAAGTGCCTTGTCTTGTAACAGACCGGGTTAAAGGCAAGGAAGTGTATTTGCCAATGAATGACCGGGATGGCGGCTCTATTAACTATTTAACAAGCAGCCATGCAGATAAAGACACGGATACGCCGGCATATAAAGAAATCAGCGCAAGAATGGAAATTTTAAGCGCCAGAGGAAACAATCCATTGCCAGGCATCAACCATCGAAATGGAAATCCGCAGCCGCAAATTGGTGTGCAGGTTGAGAAAAAATGGGCCCGCCCGGATTACATTTTTCCTGGTGACCTCGTGAAGAGAGGAGCTGGACATCGTGGCTAAAGCAACCACAAAGATTCACCGAATTCCAGTTAGTGAAGAAGAACAGCGCCGGCGCGATTTGCTTGAAATTGAAGAGCTTCTTGCTGAAAACAAAGAAGTGGTCAAAGAATTGTTTAATATGCTTGAAAACATTCAAAAACGGGGCGGGATAAGCTTTGTGTCCAGTTTGTTTGGCCAGGGCGACAAGGTGCTTGATATTTTGGTAAAAGCAGCAGATAAACCGGAAACGGCCAATACGATTAAAAACCTGCTGCTTATGCTTGGAACGCTTGGCACATTAAATGTACAGCAGCTTGAACCAATTATTTTAAAAGTAAATAACGGAATTGCCCGGGTTGCCGAAACACATAAACAAGAAGAAACAGCCACATATCTATCGTTTCTCCGGGCTTTTGCCGATCCGGAAGTAAAGCAGGCAATTTACTTTCTGATTTCTTTCTTAAAAGGAATGGGGCAAAACACAAAAGATCTTGAGCGCAACACTCAAATGCCGGAAAATCAATCTGTTGTTTTGCAGCAAAGTGCAGGGCAAGTTCAATTAAAGCATGCGAGAAAAGCTGGTTCATCAAGAAGTTGGCTTTTAACGGCTTCCAGCCTTTCTTTACTGGGCCTTGTATGGCTGGCGGCAAAAAACGATTAATGAGTTTTAAGTAATTCGCCAAAAATCATTTTAGAAAAAAAAGCTGTCTTTCAGTTTATGAAAGGCAGCTCTTTTTTTTGATGAAAAAGGCAAAGAGCAACGGAGAAAACGAAAAGCGGCGGCTAATTGCCCGGCATTCAGTTATTCATGGAGTATTTTCACCAGATCCACCAAGTGAAGAGCAAAACGAAAATGGTATTGCTTGAAGTTTTGGGGAAAAGCGGAGCTGAATACATTTTGGTCTGAGATATATTTGGTTTGGCTCTGGTTAGTTTGGATTGGTTCGGGTGGCGGTATAGCTTTTCTTTAGTTGCTTTGATTAAAGGGAATTGGAAAGGAACGGAACGGCTTAGGAATCAGTTGTGTCACAACGGTTTTCTCGCTTGCCGGGAAATTTAAATAGGTTTAGCTTTTATTTGGTTTGGCTTCATGTTTTCGGCCGCAAACCCGCTTAGTAACAGTGTGGAATTTAGTAATGCTTTTTTACCGGGAACGGTTTCAGTTAGCGCAATGAGGCTTATTTTTTTTGCATCTTGCCCAGTGCCTACGGACAGGCGGACGGGGATAACTATCCAAGAAACAGCTTATAAGAGGCGTAAAAATAACCGGCAATCACTAATAAAGAAGGGGCAAGATAGCTGAAAGTAGACATCTGTTTTTTTCGCATAACAGCCAGCATCACAATAACGGATAAAAGAGAAAGGAACAGCGCTGTAATTTGAAGAGAAGATGAAACATTCGAAAGAATAGGCGCGTTACGGTAAAACGCATCGGACCCTGTTAAAATCAGCATGTTAAAAATGTTGCTGCCAAGGATAGAGCCAAGGGCCATATTCACATTGTTTAAGCGAAGGGCAACCAGCACAGCAATCGCCTCGGGCATGGAAGTAGTTGCTGCAAGGAAAAAACTTCCGACAAAACTTGAACCGATGCTGGTTACCCTGGCAATTTCATCTCCTACAAAAGAAAGTGTCGTTCCTGCTCCCGTAATCACAACAGCCATGATAAAAAAGCCGGCCATTGTTTTTTTTAATGAAAACTCGGTTTCAACAGGCAAGTTTGCTTGTCTGGTTGCAGGAATGTTTTGTTCAGAAGTTTGAACCGCTTTGCTGACAATATACATGCCTAATCCGCAGACCAAAGCGATAAACAAAGTATCCACTCCAAGTCCATAGACCATATACTCGGATCGTCTAGTCAGCGCCAGAAGCACCATCAGCGACAAAATTAGCCCAAGCCCTGCCGTATAAAGATGTTCGTGCTTAACAGACTGGTATAAGCGCTTTTTCCGATAATAAAGATCAAAGCTTGCGATAATAAAGAGGTTAAACAAGTTTGAGCCAAGCATATTTCCAACGGCAATATCCGGGTTTCCAATAAAAACAGCAGAAATGCTTGTTGTCACTTCCGGCATGGAGGTAGCGCCTGCTAGCAGGGTAGTTCCAACAAGCATTCCGCCAAGTGAAGTTTTTTCGCTTAACTCATCTGCATAACGGGAAAGCGCAATGGCGGCTAGTACCGTTGAAACTGCAGCTGTTCCAAACAAAATAAAAAGCATCTTTTTCCTCCCTTATGCCTTTTTTAAACAAAAGCAGCTTATGGACTGCATGTTTTTTAAAAAGAGGCTTGTACCATTCATTGTATAGAAAAAGCTTTTTATTCATTCCTTAAAAAATTTAAGAACCTTATTTTCTGTTTAAAAAACAACGTAAAGCTGCGCCTTTTATAAACAAAAAAGACTAACCTTGAAAATCAGCGTTTGCTGATTTTCAAGGCAGTCTTTTTAAGCTGTAAGCGAGAGGGCCTGATTTAGTTTAGCAGTCCAACCATTTTTAATCCGTTTAAAATGCCGTGTTCGTCTACATTCGTTGTAATATGCTTTGCTGCATTTTTTGCTTCCTCATGACCGTCACCCATTGCCACACTGTTTACGACCGTTTTTAACATTTCTACATCATTTAAGCCATCGCCAAATGCATAAATGTTTTCCGGAAGAATGCCAAGCTGGTCAATGATTTTTTGAATTCCTTTTGCTTTTGAGCCACCTGCGGGAACAATATCAACAGATACGGGATGCCAGCGGACAAAATCAAACTCCGGAAATTCTTCTTCATACTTTTTGTCTTCGGGATCCTGGCAAAATAAAAGAGATTGATATAGTTCGCGTCCTTCATGGTAAGACGGATCATGCTCGGGAAAATAGTTAATTTTCAAAGAAGAAATCCCAGCCGTTACGTGTTCATGATTTGGTGTATTGGCTTTCATGTCTTCATGGTCCATAAAAACAACAGGATGGTTTCGTTCAACGGCAAGATCTGTTAAGCGCAGAAGGGCTTCTTTGTTAAGCGCGTTTTTGTAAAGAGGCTCTCCTTTGAAAACAACATATTGCCCGTTATAGCTAACAAACGTTTTCACCCCCAGCTCTTCCCGCAGGTCTTTAAACATAAATGGAGCACGGCCTGTGGCAATAGCTACTTCATGGCCTTTTGCCTGCAAGTCCCGGATCGCTTGTTTTGTTGAAGGTGGAAGCTTTTTATCATGATTGTAAAGCGTGCCGTCTATATCGAAAAAAATGATTTTTTGGTCCATAAAAATCTCCCTCTAGTTTTATTTTCCCTTTCTATACTAGCAAATGGCATTCAATTGAACAATTGAAACGCTGTGAAAACACTGCTCTTATTCTGAAAAATCCGTCTTTATTTTTCTTTAAAGGGTTGACGAATGAGGAATAAAATTATATTCTATTTACAAATGTAACACATATGAACAAAAGTAAAGGGAGGAAATAATGATGTTGAAAAGTTTGAACCTGCCCACGTCTATCACGCAAGAAAAATTAAAGGATTTATATAAAGAAATGTGGCTGATCAGGTATTTTGATGAAAAAGTAGACCAGTTTTTTGCGAAAGGCTTAATTCATGGAACAACACACCTTTGCGTTGGTCAGGAAGCGTCTGCAGCTGGCTCAATCGCGGTGTTGGAATCAAGAGACAAAATTGTCAGCACGCACCGCGGGCATGGTCATTGTATTTCAAAAGAAGGCGACGTTAATAAAATGATGGCTGAGCTGTTCGGTCGTGAAACCGGTTACTGTAAAGGAAAAGGCGGCTCTATGCACATTGCCGATGTGGAAAAAGGAAATCTGGGAGCCAACGGCATTGTTGGCGGAGGAATTCCGCTTGCTGTTGGAGCAGCGCTAACATCGAAAATGAAAAAAGAAAACTATGTAGTTCTTTGCTTTTTTGGAGATGGCGCTTCAAATGAAGGAAGCTTCCATGAAGCGGTTAACCTTGCAGCTATTTGGGATCTGCCGGTTGTCTTTATTTGTGAAAACAACCAGTACGGCATGTCCGGCCCGGTTAAAGATATGATGCGAATCGAAAACATTGCCGACCGTGCCGGTTCATATGGCATTCCAGGAAAAGTCGTCGATGGCTGTGACATGTTTGACATTATGAATACAGTAGATGAAGCGGTTCAAAGAGCGCGCAGCGGCCAGGGTCCTTCCTTGATCGAGATGAAAACGTATCGCTGGAAAGGCCATTCAAAAAGTGACGCGAAAAAATACCGCACACGTGAAGAAGAAAACGAATGGAGAGCCAAAGATGGCATTAAGAGATTTAAAGAAACGTTAATGGAAGCAGGTATCTTAACGGAAGAAGAAGCAAAAGCCCTGCAGGAACAAGCAAAACAAGCTATTGAAGCAGCGGTGAAATTTGCGGAAGCAAGCCCAGAGCCGTCAATTGATACATTGGAAGAAGACGTCTACGCATAAAAAGAGGAGGATGAGGATCATGACAACAACTTCAACGAAAACAAATCGGGAAATTACCTATTTAGAAGCGGTTCGTGAAGCAATGAGCCAGGAAATGCGCCAAAACGATGATGTATTTATTTTAGGAGAAGATATCGGTGTTTACGGCGGAGCGTTCGGCGTTACACGCGGAATGATTGAAGAGTTTGGCCCTGAGCGGGTACGAAACACACCTATTTCAGAAGCGGCCATTTCAGGCGCAGCGGTTGGGGCTGCTTTAACCGGCATGCGTCCGATTTTGGAACTTCAATTCTCGGATTTTATTACGATTGCCATGGATCAAATGGTCAATCAGGCGGCAAAAACACGCTACATGTTTGGCGGTAAAGGAAAAGTGCCAATGGTGCTTCGTACACCTTCTGGTTCTGGAACGGGCGCGGCTGCCCAGCACTCGCAAAGCCTGGAAGCGTGGATGGCGCATATTCCAGGATTGAAAGTGGTTCAGCCTTCTACAGCTTACGATGTAAAAGGACTTTTAAAAGCAGCAATGGATGACGACAATCCGGTTATTTTTTATGAACATAAGTTACTATACAAAACATCTGGTCATGTTCCGGAAGAACAGTATTCGATTCCTCTTGGCAAAGCGGACGTAAAGCGCGAAGGAACAGATGTTACACTTGTCGCTACAGCGATGATGGTGCATAAAGCGCTTGAAGCAGCCGCAGAGCTTGAAAAAGAAGGCATTAGCGTTGAAGTTATCGATCCGCGCACGATCGTGCCGCTGGACGAAGAAACGATTATTGAGTCTGTCAAGAAAACTGGGCGCCTTATTGTCGCACATGAAGCCGTGAAGCGCGGGGGTATCGGCGGCGAAATTGCAAGCATGATTGCCGAAAGTGAAGCATTTGATTACCTGGATGCTCCAATCAAGCGCCTTGGAGGACTTGCGGTTCCGATTCCGTACAACCCGGCTCTTGAAAAAGCGGCAACACCTCAAATTCCAGATATTATTGCAGCTGTGAAAGAAACAGTTAAATACAAATAAGAAGGAGGGAACAACATATGGCACAAGAAATATTTATGCCAAAGCTAAGCAGCACCATGGCGGTCGGCACCCTCCTTCAATGGTTTAAAGAAGAAGGGGAAAGCGTTGAAATAGGGGAACCGCTTTTTGAAATTATGACAGATAAAATTAATATTGAAGTAGAGTCATATGATGAAGGGATTTTGCTGAAAAAATATTTTCAGGAAGATGACCAGGTACCGGTGAACCATGTAATTGGCTTTATTGGAACAGAAGGCGAAACGGTGCCGGCTGAGCCGCCGGGCGTTTCTGGATCGGGAGAAGAAGCAGCAGCTCCTTCACAAGAAAAAGAAGCAAATGAACCAGTAGCGGTGGCTGCAGGAGCACCGGCACAAAGCGAAACTGGAGAAAAGCCGCGCGCGACGCCGGCTGCAAGAAAACTAGCGCGGACGGAAAATCTGGAACTGCAGCTTATTCAAGGAAGCGGTCCAAACGGGCGCGTACACAAAAAAGATGTAGCTGCATATGCAGAAAACAGCCTGGCTTCAACAAAAGCAACACCACTTGCCAAAAAAATTGCAGAAAGTGAGCAATTGGATTTGTCTGGCATTCAGGGAAGCGGCACAAACGGGAAAATCGTCAAGCAAGACGTGATTTCAGCAAAACGAACAACGGTTTCTGAGCCGGAAACATCTACACGCAAAAAAATGTCCGGAATGCGAAAAGTAATTGCAGAACGAATGGTACAAAGCAAACAAACAGCGCCTCATGTTACTATGGCATCCGAAATTGACATGACCAAAGTAAAAGAGTTGCGTGCAGCTTTGTTGCCGGTAGTGGAAAAGCAAACTGGCTTCCGCTTGTCTTACACAGAAATTATCCTGAAAGCAACAGCAGCAGCGCTTTCTCGCCATCCGGAGATCAACGTATCGCTTGAGGGAGACGAAATTGTGCAGCACGGTCACGTGCATCTTGGCCTTGCCGTTGCTGTTCAAGACGGCTTAATGGTACCAGTTATTAAAGATGTGCTGGCAAAAGGACTGTCAGAATTGACGCAGGATGCAAAGGAAATTGGGAAGCTGGCACGCGAAAACAAGCTGCGTCCGGACCAAATGAAAGGTTCTACGTTTACAATCAGCAACGTTGGCATGTATGCCGTTGATATGTTTACACCGGTTATCAACCAGCCGGAAAGTGCAATTTTAGGAGTGGGCCGCATGCAAGATAAGCCGGTTGCGGTAAATGGCGCTCTGGAAATTCGCCCGATGATGACGCTTAGCTTGTCTTTTGACCACCGTGTAATCGACGGCGCGCCGGCGGCTGCGTTTTTAACAGAATTAAAAGATATTTTAGAAAATCCATACGAACTGCTCGTATAATGAGGTGAATACGATGACTAAACAATATGAAATCGTCATTGTCGGCGGCGGTCCAGGAGGCTATGTAGCAGCACTTCATGCGGCAGAACTCGGCAAAAAAACAGCGCTGGTTGAAGCGGACTTTTTAGGAGGCACTTGCTTGAATCGCGGCTGCATTCCATCCAAAACGCTGTTAAAGCATGCAGAAATTATTGAGTCCATAGAAAAAGCTAAAAATTGGGGAATCGAAACGGGTTCCCTGACGCTTTCTTTTGACAAAATGAAGAAACGGAAAAACGACGTAATCGAACGTTTACGCGGCGGAATTGCGTTTTTGCTGAGCCAGGGAAAAATTGATGTATACAATGGCTTTGGTTCTGTGCAGGAAAACGGACACGTTACAATTAAAACGGAAGCCGGGCAAGAAACGATCCAAGCAGAAAAAGTAGTTATTGCTACAGGTTCTACACCAGCTGTCCCGCCAATTCCAGGACTGGATACTGTTCAGTTTGACACAAGCGATACGATATTCGACATAGCAGATATTCCAAAATCAGTGGTCATTATTGGTGGCGGTGTTATTGGGGTAGAGTTTGCTTGTATTTTTTCTTCCTTGCAATCTGACGTAGTTGTTGTAGAAGCAGCTGACCGGATTGTGCCAACAGAAGACGCTGAAGCCTCAAAGCTGCTGGCAAAAGCATTGAAGAAAAAAGGGGTTAAGCTTCACACAAGTGCAAAAGTTCAATCTGTTCGTGAAGAAAATGGGGTAAAAACGGTTGTATGCACTGATTCAAAAGGAAAAGAGTTTACAGTTGAAGCAGAAACACTGCTTGTCAGCACAGGGCGCCGGCCAAATTTGTCAGCAGCTGCTGATCTGTCATTAGCCATGAATGGCCCGTTTATTCAAGTAAACGAAAAAATGGAAACAAGTGTCGCAAACGTATACGCAGCCGGCGATGTAATTGGCGGCTGGCAGCTTGCCCATGCGGCGAGTGCAGAAGGTGTAGTGGCAGTAAACAACGCAGCAGGCATTCCAGATAAAATCGATTACAAAGTAATGCCGCGCTGTATTTATACATTGCCGGAAATTGCAAGTGTTGGGCTGACAGAAGAAGAAGCGAAAAAACAAGGCATTGAAGTGCGGGTTGAAAAATTTGATTTTGCAGGAAGCGGAAAAGCTCTTGCGGCGGGCGAACCAGAAGGATTTACAAAAGTGCTGTATGAAGCGAAATACGGTGAAATTATCGGTGTGGTTATGGCAGGCTCTCATGTCACAGAAATGATTTCTGAAGCATCAGCGTTTATGTATCTTGAAGGAACCGTAGAAGAAGCAGCCAAAATGATTCATCCGCATCCAACAATATCTGAAACATTTTTTGAAGCAGCCGTTACAATCGTCCATAAACTTCAAAAAGAAGCAGGCGGTCCGAAAAAAGAAGCGGTTTTAGCCGGAAAATAAGCAATATATACGAAAAAAGGGAGGGTTGGCCGTGGGGCAGGATGAACAAAAATTAATGGTGCGAACAGCATCGCTTTATTACCATGATGAATGGACACAGGCGCAAATTTCAAAAAAAATTGGCATGTCCCGGCCAATTGTCTCCCGATTGCTTCAAAAAGCGAAAGATACAGGTGTCATAGAAGTTTTTATTAAAGATGAAACGGTTCATACAGTGGCACTTGAGCAAAAGCTAGAAAAAGCATTTAGCCTTGAAGAAGCAGTTGTTGTACCAACAAGCCACGCACAAGGCGAGACGATGAAAAGTGCCGTTGCATCAGCCGGCGCATGCTATGTTGCCAAAAAAGCAAAACACATTCACCGTTTGGGCATTTCATGGGGAACAACACTTGCAGAGTTTGTAAAGCACTATCCGTTCGAAAAGCGGAACGACTTGCATATTGTTCCGCTAGAAGGAGGAATGGGCAGGGAATCAGTTGATATCCACGCCAACCACCTTGCGTATGAGCTGGCTAAAAAAACACAAGCTTCTTGCTCGTATTTATACGCACCTGCCATTGTTGACTCGGAAGAAATGAAAAATTATTTTTTGCAGATGGCTGATGTAAACAGCGTACTTCAAGAAGGTGCACAAACAGAAATAGCTGTAATTGGTGTTGGAAACCCGCATGAAGATTCAACGCTTGAAAAAGTTGGTTATCTTGGCAGAGAAGATGCGGCTTCTTTAAAACAAGCAGGAGCGGCAGGAGATGTTGGATTTCGTTTTTTTGATGATAAAGGAGTTTTAGTCCAACATCCATTTAATAAACGGGTGGTGGGAGTTTCTTTGGAACAATTAAAACAAATTCCGACTGTGGTTGCTATAGCAGATGGAACAAGCAAGCTAAGAAGCATCAGGGGGCTTTTGGCAAGCGGCATTGTGAATGTGCTTGTGATTGATGAAAATTCCGCGGCGCAGCTGATTGAAGAAAAACAAATGAGTGTTAAACCTGCAATTGTAAACATTTAGAAAAATGGCTGCTTTTCTTTTCAAGCTAACGAAGAAAAACCTCTTATCAATTAAAACTTTTGTTATAATAAAGAGCAAAAGTTACAATTCGACAATAACCGCCACTTTCTGCGGTGTTTGTTTTATTTAGTCAGGCTGCTGCCAGACCTTTGTATCTATTTTACATGGATTCAAGAAAAATGATTTTATAATAAAAGAGGGATTCTTATGTTAAGCTGGGAAGAGCGCCGTCAGTTAGTAAAAATTGCAAATTTATATTACACAGAAGGATGGACGCAACAACAGATTGCCAAAAAAGTAGGAGTTTCCCGTCCGGTTATTTCTAAAATGCTGCAAAAAGCAAAAGATGCTGGCATTGTAGAAGTGTATATAAAAGATGAAAGCGTACACACAGTTGAGCTGGAGAAAAAGCTTGAAGAAAAATTCGGGCTGCAAGACACCGTTGTTGTGCCGTCCATGGGCTTTACGCCTGATATGGTCCGGCGGGCAGTTGGCCAGGCGGCGGCTCATTATTTATCAAGGCACCTGACAAGCGATGTAAAGAGGCTCGGTATTTCATGGGGAACAACGCTTGCAGAAGTTGTAAAAGAATATCCGTTTGAGCGCCGGGAAAATATGAATGTTGTGCCGCTTGTTGGCGGAATGGGAACCAAAAGCGTGGAAATTCATGCAAATCAGCTTGCTTATGAGCTGGCTAAAAAAATGAACGGTTCTTGTTCTTACTTATATGCACCGGCCATCGTTGAAACCGAAGAGTTAACGGAACGGCTTGTGCAAATGCAAGATATTGCCCAGGTGCTTGAAGAAGGAAAAAACGTAGAAGTGGCTTTGATCGGCATTGGAAATCCGCATAAAGGATCAACCATGAAAGAAATTGGCTACCTTCAAGAGTCAGATATTCAAAGCTTGAAAAAAGCAGGAGCCATTGGAGACATTGGTTCACGCTTTTTTGATCAAGACGGCGTTCCTCTTGAACACGAATTGAACAAGCGAATTATTGGCCTGCGTTTAAGGGATTTAAAAAAAATTCCTTATGTTATTGGAATTGCAGAAGGAACTTATAAAGCAGACAGCATTGAAGCAGCGCTGAAAGGCCAGTATGTTCAAACATTAATTATCGATGAACAAACGGCGCTGGCTCTTTTAAATTAAATACGTGTTCATAGAGCTGCCAGTAAAATTCTGGCAGCTTTTGTTCTTACTGAGCACAATTGTGTACAAAGTGTTGACTAAAAACTGGGATGAAAACGCATACATTTTGTTGCGGAATCATGATAGCATAAAAGTAAGCAGGGGGGGCACAGCAATGTATCTCGATGAAAGAAGCAGTTTATTGCTGAAAGATTTGATTTACAATCCGGATGTAAAAAACAAAGACCTGGAAGCAAAATATGGATTAAGCCGGCGTCAAGTCAGCTACAGCATTGAGAAAATAAACAGCTGGCTGGAAACAAATGATTTGCCAGTAATTGAACGGGCAAAAAACGGATGTTTCATTCTCCACACCGAACTGTTTTCTTACTTAAAAGCAGATACGCCAAAAGAAAAAGCGGGCCGTCAATATGTTTTATCAGAAAATGAGCGAGTCCAGCTGCTTTTGCTGTTAATTTTAAGTAAGGAAGATTCATTGTCACTTGTTCATTTTACAAGTGCTCTGCTGGTAAGTAAAAACACTATCTTAAACGATTTAAAAACGGCTCACCTATTTCTTGAGCGCCATGGGTTAGCCATTAGCTACTCTCGCCAAAACGGCTATGAAATTACCGGAAGTGAGTTTGAGAAAAGAAGGCTGCTGCTAGATCTTGTCCAGATCATGCTTAATAAAGAGCATGGAGAAGCATTAGTTGAAAAAGCAATAGGCATAAAGAAAAAAGAAAGAGAAGCTTTACAGGAATGGCTTGAGCAAGTCGAACAACAATTAAATTTAACTTTTACCGATGAAAAAATGAAGCAGCTTCCTTATATTCTCACGATTATCTTAACAAGAATTCAACAGCGCCAACACATCGAAGCAGCGTTTTGCATTCATTATGAAGAAATCTCTGATACAAAAGAGTATCAAGCGGTTGAGTTGCTTTTGTTTAAACAGGACAATGTGCCAAGAGAAGAACGCTTGTTTATTGCCCTTAATCTTTTAACATCTAACGTTTCTTCCTATGAAGTGCTGACAGAAAAAGTTGTTCCTGAGTTAATGAAAGCTGTAGAAGAAACATTGCTGTTATTTGAACGAAATTCTTGTATTAAATTAAAAGAAAAAGACAGCTTGGTACGGTTGGTTTTTATACACATGAAGCCAGCTTACTACAGAATTAAATATCACCTAACCACATCTAACATGTACACAGAAAAAATCAACACGGAATTTGGAGAACTTCATTACCTAATTAAACAATCGATAAAACCGCTGAAGGAGTTGATTGGGGAGCCGCTTC
>JAPSKG010000037.1 GCA_031177795.1 Domibacillus sp. | reverse complement strand
GCATTGCAACAAGCAGCTTGTCGTCCCGCTAACCTTGAAAGGGGCTTTTTGAATGAATAACGATCTGCTTACCGTGTCCCAGCCTGTGATGATCCGGGATGTGCCTCCTCATGACCGTCCGCGTGAACGATTGATTGCGAGCGGTCCGCAAAGCCTCTCTACTCATGAACTCCTTGCCATTTTGCTTCGGACAGGAACAAAAGAAGAATCGGTCCTCCAGTTATCCAATCGTATTTTACATGATTTTGAAGGGCTTCGATTGTTAAAAGACGCCTCTTTTGAAGAAATCACCTCAATTAAAGGAATTGGCACTGCTAAAGCTGTTCAGCTTATGGCAGCCATTGAAATTGGCCGGCGAATCGGCCGTTTAAAGTACGAAGGCCGTTTTTCGGTCCGCTCACCGGAAGATGCGGCAAATTATATGATGGAAGAAATGCGGTTCCTCAGCCAGGAGCATTTTGTTGCTCTTTATTTAAACACAAAAAACCAAGTGATTCATAAGCAAACGCTGTTTATTGGCAGCTTAAATGCGTCTATCGTGCATCCTCGCGAAGTTTTTAAAGAAGCGTTTAGGAGATCAGCTGCCTCAATTATCTGTCTTCATAATCATCCGAGTGGTGATCCTTCGCCAAGCCGTGAAGATATAGACGTAACAAAGCGTCTGGTTGAATGCGGGAAATTGCTAGGCATAGAAGTTTTGGATCACTTAATTATAGGGGAAAAGAAATATGTAAGCTTGAAAGAAAAAGGTTATTTATAACGCTATGCTTTTTTTTTTCATTCCGTTATAATATAAGTTATGGTTTTTGAGAAGCTTTTCACACAATTTAACGACCATCAATAGTGAAATGATCACGTTAAAAAGGATTGACTTAGAAAGGGAGATACACTACATGTTTGGAATTGGGAGCCGTGATTTAGGCATTGACCTTGGAACAGCAAATACACTTGTTTATGCGAAAGGAAAAGGTGTCATTGTGCGTGAGCCGTCCGTTGTCGCATTGCAAACAGATACAAAACAAATTGTCGCAGTCGGAAACGACGCGCGCAATATGATCGGCAGAACGCCGGGGAACATTATTGCGACCCGCCCGATGAAAGACGGTGTTATCGCAGATTATGAAACAACAGCTACCATGATTAAGTACTATATTAAACAAGCAACAAAAGGATCATCAGGTTTTCTTTCCAGTAAACCGTATGTAATGGTTTGTGTTCCCTCAGGTATCACGGCCGTTGAACGAAGAGCGGTTATTGATGCAACACGTCAAGCGGGCGCACGCGATGCGTATCCAATTGAGGAGCCTTTTGCGGCAGCAATCGGGGCTAATCTGCCGGTATGGGAGCCGACGGGCAGCATGGTTGTAGATATCGGCGGCGGTACAACAGAAGTTGCAATCATCTCGCTTGGCGGTATTGTGACCAGTGAATCACTTCGCATAGCCGGCGATGAAATGGACGATGCAATTATTGCGTATATTCGCAAACAATACAATTTATTAATTGGTGACCGTACAGCAGAAACAATTAAAATGGAAATTGGTTCTGCAGGAGATGCGGGTGACATTCCGAACATGGAAATCCGCGGACGTGACCTTTTAACTGGTTTACCAAAAACAATTGAAATTACAGCCCAAGAAATTGCGGATGCATTAAAAGATACAGTATATGCGATTGTTGAAACGGTCAAAGGCACCCTGGAAAAAACACCACCTGAACTTGCGGCGGATATTATGGACCGCGGAATTGTTTTAACAGGCGGAGGTGCACTTCTTCGCAACCTTGATAAAGTAATCAGTAAAGAAACAAATATGCCAGTTATTATTGCGGAAAATCCGCTTGACTGTGTGGCTGTAGGTACAGGTCTTGCGCTCGATCACATTCATTTATTTAAAAACAAATAATCTTTGACGATGAGGCCGGTTCTCCGTGCGTTCTAACCGGCTTTCCGGTGCGCGTGGAACCAGCCTCACCGTTTTGATTGCTTAGAAAACTGAGGTGGAATTCATGCCGCAACTTTTTACAAACAAGCGGTTGATCATTTTACTCGGCAGCATTATTATTTTGGTAGCAATGATTGGCTTTTCGCTTCGCGACAGAGATAATATCACATGGCCTGAAAAATTCGTGAAAGATGTTACTGGATTTGGCCAAAACATTGTATCCAAGCCTGCCGATGCTGTTGAATCATTTTTTGAAGATGTTCGCAGACTGCGTAATACATATGAAGAAAATGAAAAACTCAGAACACATTTACAAAAACTTGCCCAGCTGGAAAGCGACGTTGCCCGGCTAAAAAAAGATAATGCGGAACTTCGAAAAGTGCTTGAAAAACAAAAAAGCCTGGCAGATTATGAGCCTGTCCAAGCAACGGTCATTGCCCGAAATCCGGACCGCTGGTACGAGCTTATTACAATTGATCAGGGAGAATCAAACGGCATTGAGCCAGATATGGCAGTTTTGACGTCTGATGGCCTTGTTGGCAAAGTAAAAAGCACATCGAAGTTTACATCCACGGTTCAATTGCTTTCTGCCCATGATTCACAAAACCGGGTGTCTGCGGTGATTCAGGGAACGTCTGCTGTTCATGGATTGATTGAAGGGTACGACAAAGAAAAAAAGATGCTTCAAATGACAAAAATTCCGTCAGATGCAAAAGTGAAAAAAGGACAAGCGGTAACAACTTCCGGCCTTGGCGGCGTTTTTCCAAAGGGCTTAATTATCGGAAAAGTAATGGAACTTGTTCCTGATGAATTTGGTTTAACGCAAACAGCTCTGGTAAAGCCGGCTGCAACGTTTTATGACCTTGAACATGTGATGGTATCAAAGCGCGAGATGACAAAAGTGCTCCCGGAAGAAGAAAATCGCCAGCAAGTACTGATTGAGGAGGAAGGCCTGTGAAAAAAGGAATCCTTCCTCTTTTAATGATAGGGTTGTTTTACAGCGACAGTTTATTCATGGCTTTTTTTCCGGAAAATGCGTTTCAAGGAACTTACATACCGGTTCCTCGCTTTTTTTTAATGGGCCTGTTATTCATGGCAGCTTTTTTTAACCGGAATTCGGCGATCAAATACGGCTTTCTGTTTGGCTTTTTATTTGATATGTTTTATACAGGGCTTCTCGGCGCTTATATGTTTTTTTTGCCGCTTATTGTTTTTATGTCATCGAAGCTGACAAAATGGCTCCATAACACATTGCCTGTTTTTTTAATTATTGTGCTGTTTGATTTAGTGGCTCTTGAGATGCTTATATACGGATTAAATGTATTGGTACAGAGAACAGAATTTTCATTTGAGGAATTTGCTTATGTGCGTCTGCTACCAACACTTATTTTAAATGCTTTATTCTACATAGTATTTTCCATTCCGCTTCGAAAAGCTTTTTTAAAGATAAAAAGTATATTCGACTGATTTTTTAAAAGGAATATTGGACAGCGTTGTCGAATAATGAGACGTACAGAGGTGGGATACAATCTATGAAACAAAGTCAAAACGTCGTCATAAAAGGGACGAAAGACGGTCTGACTCTTCAATTAAATGATAAGTGTGCTTATAATGAATTAATAGAAGAACTAACTGAAAAACTTGATGCTGTAACGAAAAAAAGTGAGGATGCGCTTATTAAAGTAACAGTTCAAGTAGGAAACCGATATGTAACAGAAGAAGACAAAGAAACACTCCGCCAGCTTATTCGTCAGCGGCGCCATCTTATTGTGGAAGAAATTAAATCCAATGTTATGACGGTAAACGAGGCGGTACAATGGAAAGAAGAAAATGAGATCGTTTCCTATACAGGCCGCATTCGCTCAGGGCAAATACTGGAAGTGCCCGGAGATCTTCTTTTAATTGGCGATGTTAATCCTGGAGGTACAGTTTTGGCAGGAGGCAGCATTTATGTAATGGGTGCGTTAAAAGGAACGGCTCACGCGGGCTGTTATGGAAACGACCGTGCTGTCATTACTGCAGCAAAAATGATGCCGACTCAACTTCGGATCAGCAGCCATTTAACCAGGTCGCCTGACCGTTACGATGCAGAAGAAA
Organism: Domibacillus sp.; assembly: GCA_031177795.1. Taxonomy (GTDB): domain Bacteria; phylum Bacillota; class Bacilli; order Bacillales; family Domibacillaceae; genus Domibacillus. The sequence continues at coordinate 9,186 of JAPSKG010000037.1, read as the reverse complement.
TAACGGAGTCTGAATGCGCTTTTATTAATGAGGCAGAACAACTAGTGATCGACCGGCTGCAAGTTCTGAAATATTTGCGGCCTGATCTATCGACGTTTAAAGGGGGCTTTTGAAGTGGGTGAAGCAATCGTCATTACTTCCGGAAAAGGGGGGGTTGGCAAAACAACAACGACCGCCAACCTTGGTACAGCGCTTGCGCTGCAAGAAAAAAAAGTGTGTCTCGTTGACACAGACATCGGCCTTCGTAACTTAGACGTAGTTATGGGTCTGGAAAACCGCATTATTTATGACCTTGTTGATGTGGTAGAAGAACGATGCAAAACACATCAAGCTCTTGTAAAAGACAAGCGCTTTAACGATCTTCTTTACTTGCTGCCGGCTGCGCAAACAACGGATAAATCTGCCGTTACGCCAGAGCAAATGAAGAAATTAATAGATGAACTAAAGCAAGATTATGATTACATTTTAATAGACTGCCCTGCAGGAATTGAACAAGGCTACAAAAATGCAGTTGCCGGTGCAGACCGGGCAATTGTTGTAACAACACCGGAAAAATCTTCAGTTCGTGATGCAGACCGGGTAATCGGCTTGCTTGAAAAAGAAGAAGACATGGCTCCCCCAAAACTTGTGGTAAACCGCATACGGAATCACATGGTAAAAGAGGGCGATATGCTTGACGTGGATGAAGTTGCTTCGCATTTATCGATTGAACTAATCGGAGTTGTGGCTGATGATGAAGAAGTTATTAAATCATCTCATAACGGAGAACCAGTCGCACATAACCCAAACAGCCGCGCATCCATTGCTTACCGCAATATTGCACGCCGTATTCTTGGAGAATCTGTTCCTTTGCAGCAACTGGATCAAGAAAAAGAAACGTTCATGAAAAAAATCAAACGATTTATCGGGATGTCTCGATAAAAAACAGCCGCTTTTTTTAAGCGGTTTTTTTTTGTTTGTGCGCATATACATAGGACAGGCAGGAGGGATAAAAGTGAAAAAAAAAGTGGCGGCGTCGGTTTGCTTTTTTTTGTTTACTTATATGAACCAGCACAATTCGCTTTTTATGTCGCTTTTAACAAAAGACTTTTTCTTTGCCGGTACTGCCACTGCCTATGAACAACGGTTTGGCGCTTTATTGCCGGCTATGGACCGAATTAGTGTGCAACAAACTTCTCATGTAAGCACGTTTACCCAATTAATTGCTGAAAAAAACGGTGTTATAACGAAAATTGATAAAGAAACGATTACTATCCAACAAGAAGATGGAACAGAAATGGAGGTAATGGGCTTGCAGATGTCTTCTTTCCGCTTATTTGAAAAAATAAAAAAAGGTGAGCTGATTGGAGTGCCGGCTGTTGGCATCGTTAAATTTACTGAAAGAAAAAACGGGCAAATTATTTCAACAAGAAAACTGGATGCGTATGAAACAAATTAAAATTCATCCGCTGACGTGGCTGTTTGCTGCTCTTGCTGCAGGCACTGGTTTATTCGCAGAAGCGATATGCCTGGGGTTAATTTTACTGCTTCATGAACTTGGCCATGCATTTGCTGCCAAAAAAAATGGATGGCGCATTCAAAAAATAGAGTTTTTGCCCTTTGGAGGAAAAATGGAAACCGATGAACATGCGGGAAGACCTTTAAAAGAAGAGTGGTTTGTTGTGATAGCGGGTCCTTTTATGCATGTACCCATGTTTGCTGCAGGACTTCTTTTATTAAAAGCTAACTTGATTGACTCAGCTGAATACAACTTATTTTTCCAGCTAAATGCGTTTATTTTTTTATTTAACTTAATGCCGGTGCTGCCGCTTGACGGGGGAAAGATGGTTCAGCTTTTTTTATGTTCAGTGCAGCCCTATTATAAAGCTTATAAACAATCGATCTTTTTTTCATTTTTTACACTTATTTGTTTGCTTGCAGCAGCTGTATGTTTCCTCCCTTTTTATTTGCAACTGTTGTTAACGGTTTCTTATATAGCCATTCAGCTATTGATCATGTGGAAAGAAAAAGAAATTATGTTTATCAGGTTTTTAACAGCTCGCTTTTACGATCCAGTACCGCTTTGTTTACTTCAGCTGCCATTGCTGCCTAACCAGTCACTGCTAAGCGCTGTAAAGCTTTTTCGAAGAAATCGAACACATCTTTTCCAGATAAATCATTTTGCCTGCTTAACTGAACAACAGCTGTTAAAACATTTTTTTCAGGGTAAAAAGCAGGTGAAGGATGCTGTTGAAAATATTGATTGACATCAATCAGTGCAAATGATAGAATTCATATGTTATTGTTTGTAGCACCCGTGCTACAACCGCGCACAGCAGGTTAAAGTATCGAATGATCACCTGTCACGTGGCGAGTCTGAGTAAACAGGGAGGTGCAGAAATGTACGCAATTATTGAAACAGGCGGCAAGCAAGTGAAAGTTGAAGAAGGCCAAGCAATCTACATTGAAAAATTGAACGCAGCAGATGGTGACACTGTCACTTTTGATAAAGTTCTTTTTGTTGGTGGCAACGATGTGAAAGTCGGCAGCCCAGTAGTAGAAGGCGCAACTGTAACGGCGAAGGTTGAAAAGCAAGGCCGTGCGAAGAAAATCATCGTTTTCAAATTTAAAGCGAAGAAAAACTATCGTAAAAAGCAAGGTCACCGTCAGCCTTACACAAAAGTAGTCATTGAAAAAATCAACGCATAAGGCGATGGTTAAATGATCTATGTTAACGTAACAAAAAATCAATCTGGCTTTATTTCTTCCTTTACAATGGAAGGACATGCCGGCTTTGATGAAAGCGGCAAAGATCTTGTTTGCGCTGGAGCATCTGCTGTTTCGTTTGGTTCATTAAATGCTGTAATGGCATTAACAGGAATCACGCCTGACATTGATCAAGGCAAGGACGGCGGTTTGCTTTCCTGCCGTATTCCAGATGGATTGCCAATGGAAAAGCGGGAACAAGTTCAGCTTCTTTTAGAAGGTATGATTGTTTCATTGCAAACGATTGAACAAGAGTACGGAGAATATATTCAAATAAACTTCCTATAGGAGGTGAAAACACATGTTGAAATTAAATCTTCAATTTTTCGCATCCAAAAAAGGGGTAGGTTCTACAAAGAACGGTCGTGACTCTGAGTCTAAGCGTCTTGGCGCTAAGCGTGCAGATGGTCAATTCGTTACTGGTGGTTCTATCCTTTACCGTCAACGCGGAACGAAAATTCACCCGGGTGAAAACGTTGGACGCGGCGGAGATGATACGTTGTTTGCGAAAGTAGACGGTATCGTTCGTTTCGAGCGCGTTGGACGCGATCGTAAAAAAGTAAGTGTTTATCCTGCTGCTCAATAAGCAGATGAACGAATGGAGGCGTTCTGAAAGTCAACCTTTCGGAGCGCCTCTGTTTTTTTATGTATCACTGGTTATCTTTCCCGTTCAAACTGTAAATTTTTCTGCTATACTAACAGAAAGGAAATCGTTGTTTGGCTATTATGGGAGGTGCAACAAGTCAGGTGAAAGAAGAGTGGACGGTGTTAGAAGCACTCCGTCATGCGCGGCATGACTGGATGAACGATATACAGCTTGTCAAAGGATATCTTTCCTTAAACAAAATCGATGAAGCAGTCCGTGCTGCTGATCACATCATCGTAAAAGCTGTACAGGAATCAAAACTGTGCAATCTCGGCATGCCGGGGATGGCGGAGATGTTTATTACATTTAATTGGGAACAGCATTCGTTTCTACTCGAGTTTGAAATTGACGATGAACTCGTTGTTCCTAAAGTGGATGACGAAAAAGCTGTTCAGTTTTTTAGTCGTTTGTTCTCGGTGCTTGATCAGCACATAGAAGAATACAGCGGCCAGTATTTGTATGCACACTTTTCGGAAAAAGAAGGCCGGCTTTCTGCTCGCATAGAGTGGACTGGTGAAGTAAAAGATCGTGCTTTGTTAGTGGAAACAATCAGCAGCCTCCCAGCTATCCCATCATTAGAAAGCAATGTGTTGGAATCGAGCGGTCGGGATATACTAATGGAAGTGAATTTTTAGGAGGAAAAACAATATGTTTGTAGATCAGGTCAAAATATATGTAAAAGGCGGCGATGGCGGTAACGGAATGGTTGCGTTTCGTCGGGAAAAATATGTTCCAAATGGAGGGCCGGCTGGCGGCGATGGCGGTAATGGAGCAGATGTTGTATTTCAAGTAGATGAAGGACTTCGTACATTAATGGACTTTCGCTATCAACGTCATTTTAAAGCACCGCGTGGCGAGCATGGGATGAGCAAAAGTATGCATGGACGAAACGCCAAAGACATGGTGGTAAAAGTACCGCCGGGCACCGTTGTTACTGATGATGAAACAGGTGTAGTGATTGCTGACCTGGTGGAGCACGGCCAACAAGCTGTTATTGCGCGCGGCGGACGCGGTGGGCGCGGAAACAGCCGTTTTGCTACACCGGCCAATCCAGCACCTGAAATTTCAGAAAATGGGGAGCCGGGCATTGAACGCAATGTCACACTTGAATTAAAGCTGCTGGCAGACGTTGGTTTAGTTGGTTTTCCAAGTGTAGGGAAATCTACTCTTTTATCAGTTGTTACATCTGCGAAGCCGAAAATCGCGGCGTATCACTTTACAACTTTGGTACCAAACCTTGGAATGGTAGAAACCGATGATGGACGAAGCTTTGTTATGGCTGATTTGCCCGGCTTAATTGAAGGGGCACACGAAGGAACCGGGCTCGGACACCAGTTCTTGCGCCACATTGAACGGACGCGTGTTATTGTTCATGTGCTTGATATGTCTGGAATGGAAGGCCGTGACCCATATGAAGATTATATAACCATCAGAAATGAATTAAGCGAATATAATCTACGATTAACCGAGCGCCCAGAAATTATTGTCGCAAATAAAATGGACATGCCGGAAGCAGAAGAAAATTTAGAGGAATTCAAGAAGAAAATCGGGTCAGATTCTGTTATTTTCCCTATTTCTGCCGTTACTCGAACTGGATTGCGCGATTTGCTGTTTGCTATCGCCGATAAAGTAGAAGAAACACCTGAGTTTCCACTTGATCATGAAGAAGAAGATTTGGCTATAAATCGCGTATTGTACCGTCATGAAAAACAAGCAGCCGAGTTTGTGATTACGCGCGGACCAGATGGAGCATTTGAATTAACAGGAAGCAAAATTGAAAAATTGTTTAAAATGACAGACTTTACTAGAGAAGCATCGATTCGCCGTTTTGCACGCCAGCTTCGCACCATGGGTGTTGATGAAGCACTTCGTGAACGCGGTGCTGAAAATGGAGATATTGTTCGTCTCCTTGATTATGAATTTGAATTTGTAGAATAAAAGCTGTTGCTGGCGGTTTGGAAAAATGGGGGATCGACGTGGGAAAAAAAGAGCAAAATGAAAAATTTTATCTCGTGCGTGAAGATGTACTTCCAGAAGCAATGAAAAAAACACTTGATGCAAAAGAGCTAATCGAGCGAAAAAAAGCAGATTCAGTCTGGGATGCTGTTCAAAAAGTGGACTTGAGCCGCAGCGCTTTTTACAAATACCGTGATACGGTTTTTCCTTTTCATACTGTTGTGAAAGAGCGGATTATCACACTTTTTTTTCATTTGGAAGATCGCTCAGGCACCCTCTCTGAACTGCTTGCTGCTGTTGCGGACTGCGGTGGGAATGTTCTGACAATCCATCAGACAATTCCCCTGCAGGGGCGCGCAAACGTAACGCTTTCATTAAATGTTACAGGTATGAAAGTTGGGCTGGATGAATTATTAGCCCGGCTAAAAAAACTTGAATTTGTAGATACAGTGGAAGTGCTCGGTTCCGGTGCATAATCCGCTTGAATGAGAAGACTGGAGTGAAAAGCTTTGAGGAAAATTGCTTTTTTAGGGCCGGCGGCTACCTTCACAGATATTGCAGTATCTGATGCTTTCCCTAACGACGAACGTATACCGTGTGTGACCATTCCTGAATGCATGGATTACGTGCTGGAAGGCAAAGCTGATTTGGCTGTTGTACCAATTGAAAATGCTTTAGAAGGCACGGTTAATATGACAATTGACCATTTGTTTCATGAAGCCGATTTAACTATTGTTGGAGAATTGACGGCGCCCATTCAGCAGCATTTGCTTGTGCATCCGGATAACGCCAATAAATGGCAGAAAGCAGAACGCATTTTATCGCATCCGCACGCAATCGCTCAATGCCATAAGTTTTTACATCGTCATTTTTATGGTGTTCCATCGCAGCAAATGACATCTACGGCAGCAGCCGCAAAATATGTAAGCGAAAACCCGGATCAGTGTATTGCAGCTATTGCAAATTCTCTTTCTGCAAAAGAATACGGATTGTTTCTGGCACAGTCAGATATACACGACTATAATTTTAATCACACAAGATTTCTTGTTTTATCAAAAGTGCATCAAGAACTGACATTTCCACTTCCTAAAACAGGAGGTAAAACAACGATCGTTGTCACATTACCAACAGACCGTCCAGGAACGTTGCATCAAGTGCTGGCGACGTTTGCCTGGCGTAACCTAAACTTAGCAAAAATCGAATCACGGCCATTGAAAACAGGTCTTGGAAACTATTTTTTCATCATTGACGTTGCCCAGCGAATTGATGATGTGCTAGTCCCTGGTGCTTTTGCTGAAATGGAAGCGCTTGGATGCAAGGTTCAGGTGCTTGGAAGCTATTATGGGTATGAAGTTGGACAAGCAGCCAATCAAGCATAAAAAAAGAAGCCCGCTTTTTGGGCTTCTTTTTTTATGCTTCAAGCAAAAATCCGGCTTTCCGCAATGAGTCTTCAGCTTCATCAAGCAACCGGTCACTTTTTGCTGAAATCGTGTGCAAATGAGCTCCCTCTGTTAGTTCTGATAAATAAGCTGCTTTTGTTTCGTTTATTTTTTCTAAAAACTGCGTGGCTTCTTTTCGGTTTGACACCATAATAGAGGCTGTTAAATCGCCGTATACAGGGTGTTCAATTTTCACGTCTTTCACTAAAACGCCAAGATCGACCAAAAGAAACAACTCTTCCATTGTTTTATCCGGAGGATGAGAACAAGCAACCACACGTTCCACTCCAGTGTCTTCTTGTACGTTCACATATACATAGCCTTGACTTGTTGCCATAATTGGAAGGCCGCGTGCTTTCAACAAGGTGATATCGCCAACAACAACTTGGCGGCTTACGTTGGCTCGTTCAGCAAGTTCGCTTCCGGTTAATGGTTTTTCTTCTGATAAAAGCCAGTCGAGAATTTGTTTCCGGCGGTCTTCACCAATTAATTTCTTTTTGTTTGCCATAGTACAATCCCTCCATCCACCATCATAACACAGCTGCATTGGCCGCAGTAGAGGAAAGCACGCGCCCGAGTTGAATCACTTCTTCTTCTGTTGTTTCAGGACCAAAAGAAATCCGGAAAAATTGTCGCGCTTCCTCCAGCGTCATTCCCATCGCCATTGCAGCTTTAGTGCCCGCAGCAGCAGTTGTATCACAAGCACTGCCTGTCGAAATATACATATTTTGAGCGTTCAGCGCTAACATAACAAGCTGTCCTTCCAACCCGGGAATACACAAGCCAATCACCCCTGGATACTGGGAAGATGATTGGCTTTCAATCCAAAGAACAGAGGAGCCAGTTAATTCTTTTTTTAAAACATTTCTTAAAAAAAGCATGTGGTTTAAAGAAGCAGACTGCTTTGCCGCTTCTGCAAAAGCAGCAATAGCAGGCGTGTCCACTGTGCCGCCACGTATTCCTTTTTCATGAGTCAGCCCGGGGAAAACAGGTTTTAACGCAATATAAGGAGAAAGAAAAACAGCTCCGCAGCCTTTTGGACCGCCTATTTTATGAGCAGAAAAAGTCATGCCATCGGCTTTTATAGAATCAATGGGGATTTTTCCAAATGACTGAACGCAATCTGTATGAAATAAAATATTATGTTGTTTTGCCAGAGCAGCAATTTGTTCAACTGGCTGAATCGAACCAATTTCAGGGTTTATATGCTGAATAGAAATAAGGCCGGTGTCAGGCTGAATCGCAGAAAGAATAGAAGCTACGGTTACAATTCCATCTTTGTCCATTGGCAGTTTTGTCACGGAAAATCCTTCTGTTTCCAGCAGTGCCATAGCAGAATGGACAGATGTATGTTCAGCCAGCGAGGTAATAATATGTTTTTTCTTTTGGCTTCGGGCTAAAGATAAAATCGACAAAATATTTCCTTCTGTCCCGCTTCCGGTAAAATAAATGCCTTCTTTGGCGACTCCTGCCACATTAGCGATTTGAGCACGGCATTGCTCAAGAAGCAAAGAAGCTTTTGTTCCTTCATCGTGCGGGCTTGAAGAATTTCCCGGGAAATAATTTGCTGCTTCTTGATAAACGGCGATAGCTGATTTTTTCATAGGGGCAGTTGCAGCATAATCAAAATACAAAAAATCACTTCTCTCTTTTGTAAATTTAATCTTGTCTTTATTTATATTTTATGTAAAGATAAGTGTCAAGACAAGTGTAAAGTGAGGGTAGCTGATGAAAGATGCAGTTCAAGTTGTCATTATTGGCTCTGGAATCGCGGCATTGCAGGCGGCCAGACATTTAGCCCTGGAAACGAATGTGAGAATAATCACAAAGACATTTATCCGACAAAGCAACTCTTATTATGCACAAGGGGGGATTGCGGCTGTTTTAACAGAAGAAGATAGCTTTCAATCTCATATAGAAGATACTTTAAAAGCTGGTGAATTTCATCAAAATTCGTCAGCTGTCGAATATCTTGTTGCAGAAGGATCACGCTGTGTAGCCAGCCTTTTGAATGAAGGACTTCCGGCAGACCGGCTGCAAGGAGGGGCACTTTCCCTTGGCCTGGAAGGAGCACACAGCTGCCATCGCATTGTTCATGCAGGTGGCGATGCAACAGGAAAATGGACAATCGAGCACTTAATTAAAAGTTTGCCTTGCAATGTTCTCATTCAAGAAAATGAAATGGCTTACGAGCTTGTTGTGGTGAACGGTACATGTACGGGTGTGAAAACAAAAACGAAAGATGGGAAAATACACTTTTATAAAGCCGATCATGTAGTTCTTGCAACAGGCGGGGCAGGCGCTCTTTACCCATATACATCAAATCAGGAAACCATTACAGGCGACGGAATTGCCTTGGCTTATCGGGCAGGAGCTCTCGTAACGGATATGGAGTTTTTG
>JAPSKG010000036.1 GCA_031177795.1 Domibacillus sp. | reverse complement strand
CAAAATATGAAGAAAAACAAGTCATGGTTTAAGAAAAATCCATTGCTGAGCGTTTTTTCACTTGAAACGGTATAAAGGTTAAAAAATATTATTAAACAAGGAAGCTTTCTATATAAAAATGTGAATAAAGAGCTTTACCGGGTCATAATGATAATGTAACCGGTTAAATTCGGTAATAAATTCAGCTTTCAAAAAGTTTAGCATCGATTTTTATTTAAAATAAAGCAATTGAGCTGTTTGGGCAAAAACAAGTTAAAAGTAAGTATAAAAATACATAAGGGGCCCTTTGGGAAGAAAGGATGAGACAAATGACAAAAAAACAAGCAACAGTAGGAAATATCATTGAGTTTAACAATGGAATTAAAGGTGTTGTTCAAAAAGTTAATGAAAACTCGGTTATTGTGGCTATTACAGAAAATCGAACTTCTCAAGAATACGAGGGAGACCGAACGGTAATCAATCATAAAAAATACACCATTGTATCTTAACAAAGAAAAGAGCAAGCGGGCACTTAAGCCTGGTTGCTCTTTTTTGTTTTGCAGCAGCAGTGGTTGTTTAAAAACTGGTAACGTTCTAAAGGAATATGAAAGAAATAATGTTTTGGTTTGATGGTTCTTTATTGACAGAATTTTGTAAGAATAATAAAATTCATATTGTTAACCTATTATTAAAATTGGTTAACAATAGGAGCTGTATTTCTTTTTGCATGAAGATTGTTGTTTTACCGGCAAAAAGAAACCGTAAAACAAAGAGGATGGGAGGCTTATGGAAAAAAGATTATTTGAAAATTGAATACAAGAGTGAAAGAACGGGATTTTGAATACGAAAAAAGCAGCGGCCTGGGAAACTTAAAGCTGTTAATTAACCGAATGGAGGCAGAAAAATGAATCAGTGGATGAAACTTTCAGAACGGGTATTAGAAAAAAAGGAAATAACAAATCAAGAAGCACTTTCCATACTCAATTGCCCGGATGAAGAAATTTTATTGCTTATGCATGCCGCATTTCAAATAAGAAAAAAGTTCTATGGAAAAAAAGTAAAATTAAATATGATTATGAACGCAAAGTCCGGCTTATGTCCGGAAAACTGCGGTTATTGTTCTCAATCAGCTGTTTCCACTGCACCAGTTAAAGCATACCGGATGGTGACAAAAGAAACGATGCTTGAAGGCGCAAAACGTGCATACGATTTAAACGTTGGGACTTATTGTATTGTTGCTAGCGGCAGAGGGCCGTCAAATAAAGAAATAGATCAAGTAGTCGAAGCTGTAAAAGAAATTAAGGATACATATGGACTGAAAATTTGTGCGTGCCTCGGCTTATTAAAGCCCGAGCAAGCCACACGGCTAAAAGCAGCCGGGGTAGACCGTTATAACCATAATATCAACACATCTAAAAGCAATCATTCCCACATCACAACATCCCATACATACGATGATCGGGTAAACACAGTAGAAATTGCAAAAGAATCAGGATTGTCTCCATGCTCAGGTGTTATTATTGGAATGAAAGAAACAAAACAAGACGTGGTCGATATGGCAAATAGCTTAAAAGCATTGGATGCAGATTCTATTCCGGTCAATTTTTTACATGCTATTGACGGTACAATGCTAGAAGGGGTAAATGAATTAAATCCTCTGTATTGTTTGAAGGTACTGGCTCTATTCCGTTTTATCAATCCAACAAAAGAAATCCGCATCTCGGGCGGGCGCGAAGTAAATTTACGTTCTTTGCAGCCGTTAGGGCTGTATGCCGCTAATTCCATTTTTGTAGGGGATTATTTAACAACGGCAGGCCAGGAAGAAACCGAAGACCATAAAATGCTGGTTGATTTGGGATTTGAAGTAGAATCAGTGCAAGAAATGAAAGAAAGCTTAGCAGCTGAAAAATAAAGATAAAAAACGTCAGGAAAGCTTTTAACAGCCCTGGCGTTTCAGTTGTTTTATGTTTCTGATCATGAAAATGATCTTCCTGTTTAACTTAGTGATCATCAGCTGCTGCCAAAAGGCCGTGTTGTTGTCCAACTATTTCAACTTCTGTTAAAAGAGACAACTCGGACAAATCGGTATGTTCAGGCAGGCCAGATTCTTTTGTAAGAAATTTTTTATAGCGTGCGTCCATTAAGTTAACTAACGTTTCCAAATTTTTTGAGTTGGATTTCTCACTTACTTCAAAAATAGGAAAAGCTGTTTGAATAAACCGCTTTTTTTCCTCATAGGTAAAGTTTCCCCAGTCTGTTACAGAAAAGGTATGAAGAGTTTTTTCCGTAATCGTTCGCTTGCCGGAAAAACTGACTTCAAATAATTGATGAATTTCTTGAGTCTCTGTTTTAGCATTGGCAATAGTGGTTTCTAATTTATTGAATAAGTTAGCGGAAGACCATTCTTCCAGTTCTGAAGATAAACTTAAACAAGCGCTTATCATTATCATAAAAAAAGGCATCGAAAACAGAAGAAATATGTTTCGCATCATAGCACCTCCTTTTGTCAGCGTAGGCTCGGAATCAAAGTGCAAATAAGTGCCGGGGCGATACTTGTGTTTTTTGTGCTTTACATAAAACCAGTAGAACATTAGCCGATTCATCCATTATCTCTATAAAAGCGACATTTTATTCAGTAATTGCAAGAAAGGTTCAGTTATAAAAACACTTTGTCGTTTTAAAACGACAAAGTGTTTTTAAGCAAGAAAAGGATTATAGCTGTTTCCCTGCTAATAAATTAGGAAAGCTGACTTAAAGTTATCAGGAAACCAGCATTTGACCATTAACTTAGTGTGTGAAAGTAATGCTGCCTAAAGTAAAAGTTATCAAGCTCAGCTGATGAAAGCGTAAAAAGAAAACTGCTTGCGAATCAGCTATTTTTCTTTAGTGTAATGTATAATTTATTTGGGGGCAGGATTAACAAATGAGGAGGAAACATTCATGCAGGATTTTGTTTTTCAAAATGCAACAAAAGTAATTTTTGGTAAAGATACAGAACAAATGGCAGGGCAAGAATCTATTTTGTACGGCAAGAAGCTTCTTTTGCATTTTGGTGGTGGAAGCATTAAAGAAAGCGGTTTATATGATAGAGTAGTTCAGTCCGTAAAGGACCAGGGAATTGAAATTGTGGAACTGGGGGGAGTGCAGCCTAATCCAAGAGTAAGCCTTGTCCGTGAAGGAATTGCTTTATGCAGAGAGCACAACATTGGCTTTATATTAGCAGTAGGAGGCGGAAGTGTGATTGATTCCGCTAAAGCTATTGCGGCTGGGGTGAATTATGAAGGAGATGTATGGGATTTCTTTACAGGGAAAAGTGCTGTGGAAGAATGTCTCCCAATTGGCGTTGTTTTAACAATCCCGGCTGCAGGAAGTGAAACAAGCGGCGGAACGGTTATAACTGCTGAAGATGGCTGGTATAAACGTGCAGTCGGCCATGAAACAATGAGGCCAAAATTTGCTATTTTAAATCCCGAGCTTACATATACACTGTCTTCTTATCAAACTGCTTGCGGCATTACCGATATGATGGCCCATATACTGGAACGCTATTTTACGAATGTGAAACACGTGGAATTAACAGACCGGTTATGCGAAGCTACGTTAAAAACCATTATTAATAATGCACAAACTGTTCTTGCAGAACCAGAAAATTACGACGCGCGTGCAGAAATTATGTGGGCAGGGACCGTTGCGCACAATGACTGGTTAAGTACAGGAAGAATCGGTGATTGGGGAAGCCACGATATTGAACATGAAATTAGCGGTATTTATGATATTGCTCACGGCGCTGGCCTGGCGATTGTTTTTCCTGCCTGGATGAAATATGTATACAAGCACGACATTAAACGTTTTGCTCAATTTGCTCATCGTGTTTGGGATATTGAAGTTGATGTGAACAACTTGGAAAAAACGGCACTTGCCGGGATTGAAAAAACAAAACAGTTTTTCAGTTCTATAGGCATGCCTGTGTCTCTCGCAGAAGCAGAAATTAAAGATGACCGCATTGATGAGATGGCCAGGAAAGGGACGGAGCGAGGTCCGCTCGGTAATTTTGTTAAACTGCATGAAGAAGATGTGCGGCAAATTTTGCACATGGCGAAGTAAGCATACATTTTTATTTAAAACTTATGTATTGAAAAAGCAGGGCTATACGATAGCTCTGCTTTTTTATTTTCTTTTTAAATAAATTCTTTCATCACAGCTTTCTTTTTTACATTAGTAATAAAAGACAAAAGATAAACCTGGCAAGTGGTTCATCGAGATGGAAAAGAGCGAATATACATAGCAAGACGGAGGGACTGGACAAGTTTTAGGAAGCTAACTTGATAAACGCAAAAGCCGATCAATCATACTTTTTCAAAAAAAGAAAACAGGAAACAGAAGGAGAGGGGAAATATGGCAATTGCATTTTGGATGGTACTTTTATATACACTTCTATATGAACCTATTTTTGGGTATATCGAGTTCAAAAAATTTAAAAAAAAGGTAAAAAAGGATGAAAAAGCAAGAATTTCCTTTTACCAAAATGCTATTAAAGGCTTATGGATTCCTGCGCTCGTGATTCTTTTGTTAACAGCTGTTACCCCGCTCACTTTTGAACAAATTGGGCTTGCGCCTATTGCTTTCAACTTTCAAACACTTGGTACAGGCTTAACTGCTTTCGCCATGGGTGCTGTTATTGTTTGTGCTATTGCTATTGTTGGCTTAACTATCGTTTGTGAGTACAATAGCAAGTTGCAGAAATCATTAGGGAAAATAAAAAAAGAGGAAATGAGTAAAATTAATTATGCAGAATTGATGCCCGTTTCTAAACAAGAAAAAAAAGTGTGGACGATTGTTTCGCTAACAGCGGGTATAACAGAAGAAATTATCTACAGAGGTTTTTTAATTTTTGCAATTGGCTATTTGTTTCAAGATTTGCCGATATGGGCTGTTCTTCTTTTTGCTGCGTTGTTATTCGGCCTGGCCCATACGTACCAGGGTTTTTCTGGTGTGGTTCGAACATCATTTGTCGGACTATGGCTCGGTATCGCATACATCGGATTTGGGTCTTTGATACCTTTAATGGTTCTCCATGCCTCTATTAACTATTTTGGAAAGGTAGGGGGGAAATAACTTTTTTTGCTGGCGCGCCGGGTTTAACCAAATGATACAAGCGTGGAAGCAGGAGAGGCACTGATACTTAAAAACACTTTTTGTAAAATGGCGGGAATTTGTTTAGCTGAATGTAGAAGCTTTCATGGATAAATGGCTTAAAAGAAAAATTAAGAAAAGCAGGAAAACCGTTGTGCTAAACGGTTTTTTCTTTTTGAAAAACATTAAAGCATAAAAATAAAGCGGAAGGATTCAAGATAAAGAACTTTTGTAAAGTGCATTTTATAAACAGACTTTTTAACTGCAGGCAATGAACGAAAAAAAGCCCTATTGTTTGCCAAATAGGGCAGGCAGATAAAAAAGAATGGAGCAGCAGCTTTTCTTTCACTTATTTTTCTTTTATCTTAATAAACCAGTAAGCCAAATAAATAATATAGAAAGGTGCTGCCACATAAAGCAGATAAGGAAATTTTCCAGGTGATTCAAAATGGACCAATGCGAAAAGAGAGGCGAAAAAAAGCGTAACAATCGTGCCATACTTTGGCAAAGGGATTTTTTTTAAGCTTGGTATTTTAATCGTACTTACCATTAATACACATAAAACCACGTAGATCACGGTTGTGGCTATGCTTGGTACTTTATCATTAAACAAAGTAAGCAAAGCCAGTATCCCGCCAGCTGCCGTAATGGGAACTCCAGTAAAATAAGAAGCTGTATCTTTTTCAGAAGCAATATTGAATCTGGCTAATCGGTAAGCTCCAAATAACGGGAATAAACCTGAAACAGCAAAGCCTAGCAATCCACTATTGAAAAAGATAGTATAGTAAACTAAAAAGCAGGGAGCCACACCAAATGTGACAATATCAGCTAACGAATCCAGTTCTTTTCCTAGAGGGCTTTCCGCATGCAGCATCCGGGCCAGCCTTCCGTCCATACTGTCTAGCATCATTCCGATAAGAACTAAAACAGCCGCATTCTTAAACTGGCCGTTAGCTGCGTAGCCAATCGATAAAAAGCCGCAATACAAGTTTCCTAATGTACATATGTTTGGGATTTGTTTCTTTATATTCATTTTTTCTCCATCTGAATTAACGGTTATTTCTAAGTTTGTGTAACGTAAGTATATCATTTACTTTGGCAATTAAGAAAACTATAATAAATTTTGTCGAAGAATAGCCATTTTTTATTTTCTCTCTCCTAACTCGGGCAACAGGAATTCAGGAGACTTGTTTTTATATACAGGGGGGCTTGTTCATTGTTAAAATTGTTTCTTAAAGCGTTCGTAGAACTAACGGGTAACCGGTTTGTATCCAAACAGCTTATGAGCGTAACGAAGTCGAGAGCGAGCAGGCGTCTGGTTCCGCTGTTTGCAAAAGTTTATAAAATTAATCAACAAGAAATGGCGTTGCCTTTAACTGAATACAGTAGCCTGCAGCATTTGTTTACCCGTCTGTTAAAGCCGGGTACACGGCCTATTGATAATGAGCAAAGCGTTTTTGTCAGTCCAGTAGATGGAGTAATAAGTGCATTCGGGCCAATAAATGAAAAAGAAGCATACAAAGTGAAAAATAACCAGCTTGGCTTAAAAGAAATGCTGGGAAGCAGGGAAAAAGCGGATAAATACAAAAATGGGATGTATATTATTTTTTACTTATCTCCCCGGCATTATCATAGAATCCACAGTCCGGTTAAAGGAACCGTTACATCAAATTGGACGCTTGGCGGCAAGTCTTATCCCGTAAACCGCTTTGGCTTAAAATATGGAGAAAGGCCACTGTCCACAAATTTTCGCACAATAACAGAAATAAAAAGCATTCATAAAAATGTGGCAGTTGTGAAAGTTGGAGCGTTAAACGTAAACAGCATTCATTTGACCAATCAACATGAAAGCATAGAGCCAGGAGAAGAGCTTGCTTACTTTTCCTTCGGGTCGACAGTTATTTTGTTAATAGAAAACGAAAATTTCCAATTCACTGCAGATTTAAATCCAGGACAAGAAGTAAAGTATGGAGAAAAAATTGGATCAATTTCAAGCAAACTTTTATAAAACACGTTTTAGAATCGTTTTACAGCAATGAAAAAAGAGAAAAAATTTTTAAAATGGGGCTGACGGGAAAGCGAATAGCATAAAAGTATGACTCATGAATAAAAAACTATGAATCGCTTATCCGGTGGTCCGTGTTTTTTTATTTCCTAATTTTGCGGAAGTTATGGAATAATCATTAACCTGTAAAAAGGAAAAAAAGTTATCTGTAATTAGTAGGCGAATTCCCAAAATCATAGTTTGAATGAATAAAAGCAAAGAAAGAAACAGGCTTTTCTTCCAGCAGGTATGGTACACTAAAAACAGAAACGTCAGGAAAAAAGAGGTGCTTTATGATAAAAAGAATCGTCAGTCTGATTGTGATTGCCAGCATTCTCTTGTTGGGTATTACTCAAAAAGAGCAGTTGCTGCAATTGGTTAACGAAGGAGGCACTTACTCCATTCTTGTTAGCATGCTGCTGGTGGCAATTTGCGTGTTTTTCCCAATTGTCCCGTTTCCTGTACTGGCCGGGTTGATCGGTGGAATTTTCGGCACTGCCCAAGGTGTTATTATTACGCTGGGTGGGGCTATGATCGGAACAATGCTATTTTTCTATATTGCCCGCTATGGGTTTAAAGAATGGGCACAAACCAAGATGGAACAATATCCGCAAGTAAAAGAATACGAGGAAAAGCTGAATAAAAATGCTTTTCTTGCTATATTATTTGTTCGTTTAGTTCCTATTGTGCCTTCTCCTTTAGTTAATATTATTTGTGGGTTAAGCAAAGTAAATGGGCTGATTTTCTTTATTGCTTCAGCAATAGGAAAGCTGCCAAATATTTTGCTGCTATCTTTTGCAGGCGCGAGTTTTTCTGAAAACAAACTGTTTTCTTTTGGCTTGTACGGAGCATACGTGATTATCTTAATGATTGTAAATTACATTATTGTATATAGAAAAATGAACAAAGCGCCAGAGTAATTTTGGCGCTTTGTTGTTGTTTAAAAGAAAATGAAACGTTTCTTCTTTGATCATAACAGTAACCGTGTCCCCATCAATTAACACATTCCCATTTGAAACTTTGATTAATTGTTGGTTCTCGCTTGTTTTTGTTTCTGAAGCGGCTGCCCATTCATGGCTGCATTCTGGACAAATGAAAAGTGTTCCATCCTCGTATGTATATTCAGATTGGCACTGAGGGCAATTGGGCAAATTAATCATTCTTTTTCCCTCCAATTTCCTAACAAGTAACGGAAACTAAGTGCAACTTCTTTTTATTTATTCGTAAAACAGGTAAGAGTTACGGGCATAGTTTCCTGTTGTTAACAATGCTAAAACGCACAACTTCAAAAAACACTTTTCCAGCTTTTTAAGCTTAATAAATTTACATTTTTGCAGTAGACAGCATGTTTCTTTTTCCATTTTTGTGCACATATTAGGGAAAGAAAGGAAAAGTTCTTAGTGATACATTAATTTTGTCCAGAAAGCTGCGACAAAGCTAGTTTTCTTCTTTATTGAATGGAGAAAAACCGTGCCTTATCATAAAGGATGTTAGTACATTCGAAAGGAAGAAAAATATATGGCTCAATCTAATATGAAAGTCGCTGTCCAGAAGTTTGGGAACTTCTTAAGTTCAATGGTTATGCCGAATATTTCGGCTTTTATCGCCTGGGGTTTGATTACAGCCCTTTTTATTCCAACAGGCTTTCTTCCAAATGAAAGCCTTGCCAAAATGGTCGGGCCAATGGTTACGTACCTGCTTCCTTTGTTGATCGGGTATACCGGCGGTAAACTAGTCCATGATCAGCGCGGGGCAGTTGTTGGTGCAATAGCCACAATGGGTGTTATTGCAGGAGTAGATATCCCAATGTTTTTAGGCGCCATGGTAATGGGTCCGTTCGGTGGTTATGCAATCAAGAAGTTTGACCAGTGGATTGAAGGAAAAGTAAAAGCCGGTTTTGAAATGCTGGTCAACAATTTTTCTGCAGGTATTTTAGGCGGAATGCTGGCAATTTTAGCGTTTTTAGCGATCGGTCCGGCTGTAAAAGTTTTTACAGGCTGGCTTGTGACAGGTGTGGACTGGTTGATTGCAACGGGACTGCTGCCATTAACGAGCATCTTAATTGAACCAGCCAAAGTTTTGTTTTTAAACAACGCTATTAATCATGGTGTTCTTTCGCCAATTGGCGTTGAACAAGTAAAACAGCTAGGACAGTCTGCCCTGTTTTTACTTGAAGCCAATCCTGGTCCTGGGTTTGGAGTATTGCTTGCCTACATGATTTTTGGCAAAGGAACGGCCAAACGATCAGCGCCGGGAGCAGCACTTATCCACTTTTTCGGCGGGATTCATGAAATTTACTTTCCTTACATTTTAATGCGCCCGATGTTGTTTTTCTCCGTTATTCTTGGCGGGATGAGCGGAGTATTCACCCTGGTTCTTTTAGGCGGAGGCTTATTCGCGCCTGCATCACCGGGCAGTGTCATTGCGATTGCAGCTGTTACGCCGCATCATGCGAGTGCATACATTGCTAACTTTGCAGCCATCCTTGTAGCTGCTGCTGTGTCATTTGTAACGGCTTCTTTTATTTTAAAAACAGGCAAGCAAACCGAAGAGAATATTGAAGATGCAGCAAAAAAAATGCAGGAAATAAAGGGGAAAACAAGCTCAGTTGCAAATGTGTTTGCATCAAATCCGGGTGGTTTTCCGCAAAACGCGCACAAAATTGTTTTTGCTTGTGATGCGGGTATGGGGTCAAGTGCTATGGGTGCTTCGCTTCTTCGGAAAAAAGTGCGGGAAGCAGGAATTGATGTTTCAGTCACAAACACGGCCATCAGCAACTTGCCGTCTGATGCTCAAATTGTTATTACGCAAGAAGAACTAACACCAAGAGCGCAAAACAAGCTTCCAAACGCTTTCCATGTATCTGTCGACAACTTTTTATCAAGTCCAGAATACGACAAGCTTATTAGCCGCCTGCAAAACAGCGGAAAAGATGAACTTGAGGAAATCGCAGCAGAAGCGGAAGAAAATGTTCCAGGCAATCATCCAAATGAAAACAATGGCTTGCTTTTAAAAGAAAATATTTTCTTAAATCAATCATTTGAAAATAAAGAAGAAGCGATTCGCTTTGCAGGTGCGGTTTTACATCAGGCCGGATATGTAAATGAAAACTATATTGAAGCAATGGTAGAACGTGATGAAATGACATCGACGTACATGGGAAATGATGTAGCTATTCCCCATGGAACAGAGGAAGCAAAAAAAGAAGTTATTGCGTCAGGATTCACAGTTATTCAAGTTCCAAATGGAGTGGACTTTGATGGCAATCAAGTGCGGATTATCTTTGGTATTGCGGGAAAAGACGGCACACATCTGGAAATACTATCAGGAATTGCGGTTACATGCTCTGAAATGGAGAATATTGAAAAAATGGTTAACGCCAAAACAGCAAACGAAATTATCGAGATCTTAAACGGAAAGCAATAAATAAGGTATTTATGAATAGAAAAGCGCGTCAAGCGCTTTTCTATTTCCTGTTTTCTCTTGCAGCAAGATTGGAAGTGAGGTGTAAGCATGTATATCACATCAAGGGAAAAAGCGATCATTGAACTGATTATCAAAACATCCGGGAAGCATACAGCTTTTTCCATTGCCAATTCGTTAAATGTAAGCATGAGGACGATTCAAAGAGATTTAAAAGCAGTTGAAAAAATTCTTCAGCAATTTCAACTTCGTTTAGCAAGAAATGCAAATGAAGGGCTATTGATTGAAGGGAAAAATGAGCAAATATTTCGGCTTATCCAATATGTGTCAGGCAGCCAGCCTATTGATCAAACACCTAAAGAAAGAAAATTACAGCTGATTTTAGCTTTGTTTCAAGAAGCAGAATCATTTAAAATTCAAGGATTAGCCACCGACTTAGGTGTCAGCATAACCACGCTGTCAACATACCTGGATGAGGTAACCGAATGGCTTGAAAACTTTCAACTTACACTCAGCAGAAAAAGAGGTGTCGGAGTAGAACTGAACGGAAGCGAGGAAAACAAACGAAAAGCTCTGGCTAATTATTTTTTGCTTTATTTCTATGAAGAAATCATGGAAAACTTGTTTTCGCTTGAAAAAGGAAACTACAAACAAGAAAAGGTGTTGCACTTTTTTCTTCCAGAATACTTACTGGCCATTGACCGGCTTGTAAACGAAACGATGAACAGCCGGTATTCACGTCTGGCCGACAGTGACTATATCGGGTTGATTGTGCATATTTGCATTTCAATGCAAAGAACAGAAGCCGGCTTTTTCCTAAAAAAAGCAGCATACCCAAAGGAAGAAACAGGTGAACTCAGTCAAATTCAATATATATGTGCAAGGTTGGAATCAGCTTTCCCTGTTTTGTTCACCGAAGAAGATATTGTTTATTTAACAGCTGTGCTAAAAGGGTCAAAGCTTCAAGAAGCCAATGCTGTTCCATATGATAGTGTGGTGCTGGGCAAAATGATTAAAAAGGTAATTCAAAATGTTTCCGGACAGCTTCATGTAGATTTAACAAAGGATTTTTCGTTGTTCCAGGGGCTTCTTGCCCATATGGAGCCCTCTTTGTTTCGAATTAAAGAAAAAATGACCCTGTTTAATCCGTTAACAAAAGAAATTAAAAAAAAATATCCAGTTTTGTTTTTAGCTGTAAAAAACAGTGTGGAAAAAGAATTTAAAGAAATAGATAATTTCCCTGATGATGAGATAGCTTTTATTGTTCTCCATTTTGGTTCCGCCTTGGTTATGAGGGAAGAAGAAATTTCAATAAAAGCAGTGGTCATTTGCCCTACTGGCATCGGCACTTCCAGAATGCTTGCAAGCCGAATTAAAAAAGAAGTGTTTGAAATTGACACGGTGGAAATTAAATCGATTAAAGAAGTTCATCAGCAAGAAAATTTGCACCAGTATGATGTTGTGATTTCTACAGTCCGTCTTCCATTTATAAACAGGGAGTATATTTTAGTTACCCCATTATTAAGCAAAGAAGATATAACGGTTATTAAAAGCTTTTTGCAGAAAAACATAGAAAACGTAACAAAAAATAAAAAATATCGAAACGCATCTTTACAGGAAGTTTCGTTAACTGGAAAAGCAAATCGGCCGTTAGGCGATATGCTGAAAGAGTTAAAAGATGTTCATCAAAGTATTGAAGCTCTTGTTCAAAATCTGCGCGTTTACAGAATGCCGAGTGTAAAAGGATGCGAGCAAACAATTAAAGAAATGTTGAAAAAAGCCGAGCAGGAAAAGCTTTTATCTAACAAAGCCGATGTAATGCAAGCATTGCAAGAACGTGAAAAAAAAGGCGGTCTCGGAATTCCGAACACAGGGATGGGGCTTTTCCATTGCAAAAGCCATCATGTTTATGAACTTATTTTTCAAATTTCCCATTTAAAAGAACCTTGTTTGATTAAAGGGATGGATGGAAACAAGATGTATATGAAAAGTTTGCTGCTTATGCTGGCTCCAGAGAAATTAAGCCCGAAACAACAAGAAATTATTAGCTTGCTTAGCACAAGTTTAATTGAAAGCAATGAAGCAATGATGATTTTTTCCTCATCGAATGAGGAGATGATCCGCGCAAAGCTAGAAGAAATTTTTTCAGACTATCTCCAGACTAACTTGATAAAGGAATGATTTAAATGAAATCAGCAGTACATTTTGGGGCCGGAAACATTGGCAGAGGGTTTATTGGAGCCCTTTTTTCAAAATCCGGTTATCATGTAACATTTGTGGATATTGCAGAACAAACCATCAATCAATTAAATGAAAACAATCAATACCGGGTAAAACTTGCCGCAGATCCACAAGAAACAATCACTGTTACAAATGTGTCAGGTTTAAATAATTTAAAGCAGGAAAATGAAGTAATTGACTCAATTAAAAACGCCACTTTTTTAACAACGGCGATTGGTCCTGCTATTCTTCCGCGCATAGCTCCATTAATTGCAAAAGGATTAACAGAAAAAGCAAAAACAAATGAAGATAAGCTGTATATAATAGCTTGTGAAAACCAAATTTCAGCAACCGATTTACTAAAAGGGTATGTGTTCGAACATTTAGATGAACAAACAAAACAAAAATTAGAAGGCAGCGTCTTCTTTTTAAATTCTGCTGTTGACCGTATTGTA
>JAPSKG010000035.1 GCA_031177795.1 Domibacillus sp. | reverse complement strand
AGTGCTTGATCCAGAAAGTCCCCTGCACCAATTGCTTCTGCCAGCGTAGACGGAGCTCCACTTATATCAGACAAAACAGAAATTGTTTTTTCTGGAAGATGATAAATTCCATATTTTTCTTTTTCTTCATGTATAAAGCTGATCCACTTCATTTATTTTTCCTCCTTTTCCCATAAACAACGCTACGCCAGATTGCTTCTGCAGGCCCTTGATTAAAACGGCTTAGCCAGAGATGGGAAGCCATTACCTGTGAAGCAAAAATAGTTACGCACAGCAACGTGCCTGTTGCAACAGTGATTTGGCCATAAAAGCCCAGCCCATACGAGTAAAAAAGAAGCGAGCCGATAATCGATTGCACTAAGTAGTTGGTTAATGACATTTTTCCAGCCGGAACAAACAACTGCAGCACCCTCAGCGGCTTTTTATGCGTACACAGCATGACAACCAGCGCCGCGTATCCTGCCGCCAGCACAGGCCCACCAAGTAAATCTTGAATATACATAAAAGCAATGTTACTTGGATCTAACAGATGAGGCACTCCTTTTAGCAAAAGGCCTGCCATAAAAAACACCAGTACAAGCCTCGCCGTTTGTTTTGGGTTTTCAGCCCATTTTGCCAAAGTTCTTTGCTTAAAAACGCCAGCACCAATTAACAAGAATGGAAAAATTGAAGTTAACTGCAGCCAAAATGCGCCATTTTCCACATTGTTGTTTTTCCAATCAATTATCCGCTGTGCGGTTACATCAGCAAAAGACCCACTCCCATAAGCTGCTATTGACTCTGATACAGATGCAATATCTGTCCAAAACACTGCATTATATGGATTTGACAAAACAGAAAGTAAAAGCAGGGCGCCAAACAAAAGAGCCGGTATAAACCAGAGCAGCACGCCTGCAAGCAAAAGCGCGCGGCCTGAAAAACGCAAAAAAAACAAAAGCAGAAAACCGCATACTGCATAATTCACGAGTATGTCTCCTGGCCAAATTAAAAAAGCATGCAGCAGGCCAAGCAGCAATAAAAATAAAAAACGGCGAATACCTGTCCACATAAACCTTTTGTTTTGAGCCAATGCTTTTTCGTACTGCATCGCTGCCCCAAAACCAAACATAGCGGCAAAAAGAGGATAAAAGCTAGCCTGTACAAAAACATCAATCCAGGAAAAAGCCATAATATCCTCCGGCGTTTTCCACCATTCGTAAGGATTATAATAAAAATAAGGAGAATGAAACGACAACATGTTTACAAGAAAAATACCAAAAAGCGAAACGCCTCTCAGCACGTCAATGGAAACGATGCGTGATCCGCTCTTTTGAACTATATGCAACAAGCCACTTCCTTTCTGTTTAACAGCTTTTTTTCATCATAACAGAAAAAAAGAGGGTTACGTATATTGAACCAGATGTGCTCCATCCAGGAAAAAAACAAATTTCTTTTGCACAGGCCGCTTCCAAATTCGTTCAACTGCTTTTGCATAAAGCTCCATTTGTTTTTTATAGCGATTTTCCAGGACAGGCTTTGCTTCTTCAAAGCCCCCGGCAAACCGGTCTGAAATGCCGTCTGTTTTATAATCCAACAAATAAAGCTCTCCTTGAAACTCAAATAAACAGTCAATGACTCCTTGAACTAAAATAATTTCATCTGAATCGGCTGTTCCTGCTTCACGTGCCGGCACTCCCATGTTAAACGGAAGCTCCCGATGCACCCGTTCAGCAGCAAGAAGCATTTGACCGGGTTTTGTTTGGAAAAATCCAGCTATTTTTCTTGCATCTACCGATTCAGCTTGCTCTTTTGTCAGCAATTCTTTTTCAACTAGCTGATCCAGAAGCCGTTCAACATCTATTTCCGTCTGAGCTTTTTCAAGGCTGATATGCTGCATAACTGTGTGCACAGCCGTTCCAATTTCTGCAGGTGTCAGCTGCTTTTCTTGAACAAAACGGGGCCGCTTAAAAGCTGGCCGCCGATAAGAGCGGGCTGCATCATTTGCCGCGCCGTCATTGTAAATGTCATTAATTCTTTTTAAGTCTGACACTGATTGCTTTGAACGGAGGCGGACTGCTTCAGGATAAGCATATTCCCAGCCCATTCTTTTTTCAATTTCTTCTTTCTCAATAGATTGCCCTGGAAAAAGCTGTTTCTTTTTCACCGTCTCCAGCCAGGCTTCCTTTTCTTGTTCTTGCTTTTGCTCTTCTGTTAAAAACAAATCTTTCGCTTCCACTACAGAAAATTGAAACCGTGACGGATGGCTTAGAAACAAAGGATGGCTCGCATCCATGTCAACATGGCGCATTAAAACCGGCCCGATCCAATCCATATAGGAAGACGCAGATGCCCGAACAGCATCGCTGAGCAGAAGCGAGTGAGATTCTGCTGCTAAGCCCCAGCCCGCTGATTTTTTATCCAGTTTTTTAACTGAACCAGTAATAATCAGCTTTTCTTTCGCCCTGGTCATAGCTACATATAAAACTCGCATTTCTTCCGCTAAAAGCTCCAGCTTTTTTTTCCGTTGAAAAGCTAGTTGCACAAGAGACGGCCAGGCAATGCGTTTCACCGGGTTCATGTATTTGACAGCAATGCCATAGTCTTTATCAAACAGCACCCTTCCGTTTAAATCCATCATGTTAAACTTCCGGCCTGCTGCCGCTGTAAACACGACTGGAAATTCTAATCCTTTGCTTGCATGAATAGTCATAATGCGGACAACATCTTCTTGCTCTGACAAAGCACGGGCTGTTCCAAGATCGTCTCCACGCTCGCGCATCCGTTCAATAAATCGTAAAAATCGGAACAATCCCCGAAAAGACGTTTCTTCATATTGGCGGGCACGGTCATACAGGGCACGTAAATTTGCTTGCCGCTGCTTTCCTCCAGGCATGCCACCTGCAAATGCATAAAAATGAGTGTCTCTGTAAAGCTCCCATATTAAATCAGCTAATGCTCCGCTTCGACCTATCGTGCGCCATTTTTCAAGGTTTTCAAGAAACGGGCTAATTTTTTCTTTAAGCGAAGCTTCGCTGTCCGGATCATCCATAAAAGCAAGCAATGCTTCAAAATAACTGCTTTTCTTGGAAGCCAGCCGGATTAAAGCAAGTTCGTTTTCCGAACAGCGCACAATTGGAGACCTTAAAACAGCGGCAAGCGGAACATCTTGAAATGGGTTGTCCACCACTTGCAAAAGAGACAGCATCACTGAAATTTCGGTTGCTTGAAAATATCCTCCTGACGTATTCGCGTAAACCGGAATTCCTGCCCGCTTAAATTCTTCCATCATTTCCGGTACCCATGTTAAAGAGCGCATTAAAATAACAATGTCACGATACTGTATCGGCCGATCTGACCGTGTTTTTGAGTCGTATACCATCTTGCCTGACTCTATTAAGCTTTTGATTTTTCTGGCAATGTAACGGGATTCAAGCTGCGATTGTTCTGCATCTTCACGATCCATCTCATCTTCATCTGATTCCTCGGGTGCATCGCTGTTTAACACAGCCACTTCAATTGGCAAAGAAGCTTCTGGATACTGAGCACCCGGAACAAGCGCTTCTGCTTCGCCATACTCAATTTCTCCAACTTCTGTTCCCATAATTTGCTGAAAAACAAAGTTGGTTCCATCAAGCACTTCCCTGCGGCTGCGGAAGTTTTGAGATAAACTGATTTTTAAACCAGCACCGACGCCTTCCAAGCTAAACCGATTGTATTTGCCAAGAAAAAGGCCAGGCTCTGCTAAACGAAAACGGTAGATAGATTGTTTAACATCTCCAACCATAAATAAATTGCCTGACTGTTCGTTGTCTGCAGAAACAAGACGCACAATCGTTTCTTGAACCATGTTTACATCCTGGTATTCATCAACAAGGACTTCTTTAAACCGGCGTTTATAAAATTCAGCCGCCTTTGACGGCTTTCCACCTTCCATTAAGATGGATAAAGTATAATGTTCTAGATCACTAAAGTCCGTCAAAGCCCGCTGGCGTTTTTCCATTTCATAACGTTTCGAAAATTCAAGAACAAGCTGGGAAAGCCGTTCGACAACCGGCTTCATTTCTGTTAAATCACGAAGCCAATTTTCCGGCTTGCGCGAAAAAAATGTTTCTTTTAAGTCATTGATTATTTTTTTGGCCTGATCACGAACGTTTTTTGACCGTTCTTTTAGTTCTTCATCATATTCATCGCCCTTGCAAGCTTTTAAAGTAGGAAACTTCACGCTTTGAAACGCTTGATAAAGCTGTTCCCATGTGCTGCAGGCAAGCAAGGCTTTAACCATCTCAGCATCTATCCGAAAATTATCAGCGCGAGGCACCGGCCCGCCCGGCAACTCCGTCAGCGCAAACCCTTCTTCTAAAAGCGATAAAGCATTTTCAAGCTGAAAACAAATATCTTTTTTTAGTGGCTCTATAAAAGACAGGTCATCGATAGCTTCCGCTGTCTCATATAAATCAGCAAGATTTCCAAGCCATTTTTCCGGCTCAGGATGAGACCGGGAAAAGTCAAACAAGCGGATGACAGCTTGCTGAAGCTCCACATCACTCCGGTCACCGGAAAAAGTATCTGCCAGCTGGTAAAAAGCCTCATTGCCTTTTTTTGCGTATTCTTCTTCCAACAAGTCTTCTAAAACTTGATCGCGGAGCAAAACAGCTTCAGTATCATCTGCAATTCGAAAAGCAGGATCAATATCAATCATATAATAATATTTTCTGATTACATCCAAGCAAAACGAATGAAGAGTTGAGATAGAGGCTTTGTTCAGCAAACGCAACTGGCGGCGCAGCCGGCTTGAACCAGGATCTTTTTCTATTTCTCGTTCAAGTGCGTCACTGATCCTCTGGCGCATTTCGGCTGCCGCCGCATTTGTAAATGTCACCACTAGAAGTTCGTCCACATCCACCGGTGACTCTTCGCGGATAATCTTTTGAATAATTCGTTCCACCAGTACAGCTGTTTTTCCAGAACCAGCTGCCGCCGCTACTAATATATCGCTTCCTTCTGCGTAAATTGCTTTCCACTGATCATCTGTCCAAAGCGCCTCGTCCGGTTTAGACGGGATATTATACAATTCCGTCATTTTTATCCTCCTTCATCAGTTCAATAATTTCTTCGTTTTTATGCGGACGGATAACCCGGTAGTTGTTTTCATCAAGCGTTTCATCAAACTGGCATACTTGTTTATATGAGCAAAATGTACACGGTGTTTTTTTATTGTACCGGTAGGGTGTTATTTCCACAGCTCCAGAAACAATGTTGTTGCCGGCTTTTTCATAAAGCTTTCTTACATGCCGGCGCATCGTCCCGAATGCTTCATCGTCAGCTGTTTTTGACCGGGCCGATAATGTTCCATCTTTTTTAAATCCAGCAGGGATGATAAGCGAATCGCCTGTTTCAAGCTGTCCATCCATTAAATGAATCGCTTCGTCTTCTCCAAGCACAATGCCTTTCATGCGAAAACTTTTCAGTAACTCTTTTTCAATTTCATCCATTGTCATAAACTTTTTTGTATTTAAATATGGATTGTGTACATGGAAATACAAAACGCCTCCCGGCCGTGCTTTTTTTCCAGTTAAAAGAGTGGAATGTGAAACCACAATATCTAAATAAGTAAGCATCTGCATAGCAAAACCATAATAAACTTCTGTCATGTCGACGTCACGGCTTCCAGATTTATAATCAATTACTCTCAAGTACGTGTCCTTGCTGCCTTCCGCTTTGTCGACCCGGTCAATTCGTCCGGCAAGCGACATTTTAGCTCCATTCTTTAGCTGGAAAACAAGAGGCGGCAATTCAGAGCGCGGGCCAAATGCAAGCTCAATGCCAAGCGGGGAAAATCCGCTTGCTTTGGCCTGGTCACTAAGAACCGTCGAAGCCCTGGCGATAATTTGTTCAAGCTTGTACTGAATATACGTGTTGCGGTGCGAGCTCATTAGCACGCGGTTTTGCAATTTTGGAGCAAGCTCTTCTACCGCACTTTTCGCAAAAGAACGGCACTGTTCAGGTGTTAGCTCCGGCCATTTCATTCCCCGCTTTTCTACTTCTTCAGCAATCCACTTTAAAGCTCCATGAAACAAATCACCAATATCAGGAGCTTCAAGCCGGTATACAAGCCGGTCTCTTAGTTTTAAACCGTGGCGGGCAAAATGGCTGAACGGGCAGGAATGGAATGTTTCCATCCTTGAAACACTTGCAATCATATCTGTTCCATACAACTTCAAGCTTGTGTTTTCTTTTAACGGGCCTGTTGTATTTTCATAATACAAGCTGTCCAGCACCCGGCCGGCTTTTCTTTTAAAAGCACTGTTCATATACATGTTATAAGCATCCCACCAAAAATCATGAACAGGATAACCCCGCTTTTTCAGCTGAAGCTGAGACGTTAAATAAGACAAGGTTGGTTCCGGATGACAAATGTAATCAAGCTGCTTTTCCTCCGGCAAATCAGCCGGGTCATTGGCAATAAGCGTTTCTTCGATTTGCCCGAACCACTCTTTTACCCGTTTTACGTAAGGCGATGGCTGCAATGACTTGCCTTCAGCGTCCGCTATAGGCCATGAAACATACAAGCGGCTTGCCGGAACAGTGAAAGCCCGGTAAGCAATAAACTCTTCGTCCAAAAGCCGCATTTTGCTTCCGGGCGCTACCCGCATGCCTGAAGCAAGAAGCGCGTCTCTTTCTTCATCATCTAAAACACCGTCTTCGGCTTGCCGCAGCGGAAAAACTCCATCATTCATTCCGATTAAAAAAGCTGCTTCGATATCTGCTAGCCTGGATTTTTCTGGATTAGCAACAATTACTTGATCAGCAGCAGGCGGGATAATCGAAAACTCTAATGCTTCAAGCCCCGCATCCAAAACAGCAGCAAACTTTTTTGCATTCATTTTTTCCTCACCGGCTACTTCAGCAAATTCATCAAGCATACCGATTACAGCGTCCCATGCTTGGTTGTGCTGGGCTGCTGCAGCAAGCTCACCGCGCTCTTCTGCTTCTAAAGACAGTTGTTCCATTTTTTCTGGAATACGAAGTTCTTCAATAAATTGATAAAGTGCCCTGCAGCAGTCCAGGGAATTTTCCGCTCGTTTCAGCCTTTTTTCCATACGGTAAAGCGGTGCAGCTATTTCTTCTTTTAAGCTGTTTAGCTGCTGCTCAAACTCACGTTCCTCATTTGTTTGAGCAACACTTGTAAATTCTAAGCCCATGTAACGGCGGTAAATCCAGCGCTCTCCGTTTGTCCAGCGCTCTCCGTAAATTCCATGAGCGAGTACGTAATTTTCAAGCAAATCCATTTGGCGCCTCATTTTTTCACGAGGCTGATCAAAAGAAAAAAGCAAATCTGTTTTAACAGCGCGAAAAACAGCTTCGTAACGCCAATTTCCTCCTACTACTTCAAGCGAGGAACGAATCAGTTCAATAAGCGGATGATTGAGCATAGGGCTTTTTTGATCAATAAAAAATGGAATTTCATAATCATCAAATACCGTTTCAATAATAGAGCGGTAATCTTCTCCGTTTCTGACAAGCAAAGCGATTTGTTTGTAACGCATGTTTTCCGTTCGTGCAAGGCGGCGTATTTCACGGGCAGCTCCCTCAATCTCTGCCCGCCGTCCTGCTGCTTGCCAGATAAACAGCCCTTCGCTTTTCACAGCAGTTCTTGCAGGGCGCTTATCAAACTGCGTTTCTAGATGAATAAGCTCGTTTGTTTTCTGCCGTTTATGCTGAAAAAAGATAAGATCGTTTTTCAATTCAACTTTTTCTTCTACAGCCATTTCAAAAAGGTCATGGTACGTCCGCCCAGTCATGCGAAACAAGTGTGTATCATCCGGGTCATCGTGACGAAAAGGGCGGTCGACTGTTAAAGCAATTGTTACATTGGCCGCTGTGTTCATTAAAACGCGAATTACTTCGTATTCTTGAGGCGTAAAGCTATGAAACCCATCAATATAAATGTCTGCTTGTTTTATATACGCTGACTTCACTGCCATTTCTGCTAAAAGCCGCATGTAATCTTCTGAATCAGTGTATTTTCCAACCAGTGCTTCATCAAACTCTGTGTAGATTTTTTGAAGGTCGCTTAATTTATCTGCAAGTGCGGCAGGAACATTTTGGCGGTGTTCTGCCATCTCGTCAGGTAAAACCAAGTATTGGCGCAACTCTGTGAGCATTCCTTCAATAGTACTCACAAATCCAGTTTTATCAGCAGCTTTTGAAAAAACAGCTAAATCTTCTTGCTGTTCTTCAATAATTTTCCGAATTAAAATATTTCGGCCGGCTGGTGTAATATGCTGCCGGCTTATGCCACCTTCATCTTGCAAAACACGCCATGCAAGCCGTGTGAAACTGTAAACCTGTGCACGGATAATACCGCCAAGTGCTTGATCAGCTGCCAGGCGGTATTCCGACAAGAAAGACATTTGCTCAGGAACAAGATAAATAATAGGCTTGCCTTCAGGACTTTGTTGAACACGTTTTTTGATATTATCTATTACATGTTCGGTTTTACCTGAACCAGACCGCCCGATAATAAATTGCAGCGCCATAGCATACCCTCCATTTCCTTTTATTTTTACTATAACAAAGATCATACGTTCGGTCAAAAACAGCTAAAAAACCACAAAAGTGGTTTTTTACTTTTTAAGGCGTTTTTCCAGTTGCTTGCCGCCAGCCCATAAAACAAGCATAATAACTGCGATTAAAGCTGTTCTTCCCGGCTTATGAATAAGGGAAGCAACATCGTAGCCAACATAGCTTATGGTAAAAATCATAACCGCTTTGCCTGCTATAACCGCAAACAAATACTGCATAAAACTAATGTGTGAAAGCCCGGCTACAATATTTACAACAGCGGAAGGCGTAAATGGAAAGCAAAGCAAAAGAAAAACCGGGGCAAAGCCATGCCTGTCCACCCAGTCCATCATTTGGCTGACTTGTTTATTGCGCTGGAGAAAAGAAAGAAACTTTTCTCTGCCAAATTGCCTCATCAGCGCAAAAACAAGAAAAGAGCCGGCGACAGCTCCGCTCCAGGAAATGAAAAAACCGAGCCAAAGGCCAAATGCGTTTACATTTGCAAGAATAAATGCAAACAACGGCAAAAACGGCAAAAACGCTTCAAGGAGAGGCAGAAAAAAAGCGGGCAACAGCCCGAATGATTCATAATGTTGAATCCATTTCATAATTTGTTCCGTTGAAAACCACTCATGCATATTCATTTGTAAATCCCTTTCAAGTAAATCAGACTTAATAGTCTTTTCCCTATTTGGTTGGTGAAAAAACGATATGACTTTTTTTAGCGCCATACACATATTTAGAACGCGAAATTTTTTTTGTAAATAACAGCGGGGATGGAGCAGTTACCCGTTCATATAAAGTCATTGTCAGCATAATTTGATTAAACAAAGCAAGCATTGAAACATTCAAAATAACAAACTGTCCGTCAACAAACGTAACTTTCGTTTTTTTCTTGGCTATCTTGTGTAATTCAGCAATATGGGCTAACGTTATCCAAGCACAATCAGGTTTTAAATGTGAGCTGACTGGGAAAAGATAAGTACCTCTAACATTATCAATAATAAGGGGGACTTTTCTATTCATCCCAAGTACTTTGATGGATGCTTCCCTTCTTCCATTATAGGTAGAAAGGTGGCGAATGCAACTTTGCCGAATGATTTTCAAAGCTGTTTTTTTCACTAGAATTGGTTCTCGGTTCTTTTCATATACTTTAGTATGTTCTCCATATTGAATCGGTTCCAACAAAAGTGTACTTTCATTCACCAGAATTGTGCTGTTTTCAAAAACCGGCTGTTTTCCCACTGTTTCACCTGCCCATTCTTAGTCAATGGTCAATGCGCTTTTATCGTATCACGCAACAGGATAATTGTCCCATTTATCAACAGAAATAATATTCAAAAAATTATAAACTTTCTGTTGATTAGTTATTGAGAATCCCATATAATAAAAAAAAGGTATCTGAGGTGATTATAATGGAAAACAATAATTATTTTGCTGAGATGATGAAGTCCCCGATGCCCCGTGAAAACGAAAAAACAGTTATAAGCGAATTTATCGACAGCTTCTTAAGCGATATTCTATACAAAAAAGAAAAAGCAGCTTTAATGGAAAAGATTGATCTTTCTCTTGACAAAGGCGATCGTTCTAGCTTTATTACTTTATCTGATGAACTAAAACGCTTGGAGAAAACATATCACGCATCCTGAGCTTCCTTCATGCCGATGTCCCCAAGCGAGTGAAAACCTCAATAATTTAACCCGAAAAAGCCCCGTATCAAATTGATACGGGTGTTTTTTGAGCGCGCTCATTCCTTCTTTTACGAAAATACCGACAAAATTGTTAGAATCCCTATTGAACCAATAACCGTTAAAATAATATTTGCTCCTGTAAAAGCAATAAGAAAAGCGGCCACTGCGCCAGCCACACTAAACCATATGTTTTCATGAAACAAAAAGATACCCGGAAAAATAAGCGCGCCCAAGGTAGCATAAGGAACATTTTTGAGGATCCCTTGCCAGAACGGAGGCAGTTCTTTGTTTTTAAATAAAACAAATGGCAGCATACGAGGAATATACGTTACTGCAGCCATCCCAAAAATAATCGCTGCCATGGTAAAACTCATTCTATCTTCCCCTTTGGTTTTAATTGAACAGCCGCTTCAACAGCCAGCGACGCAATTAACGTAGATAAAATAATAGACCAGCCACTTGATAAAATTTCAGAAAAAGTAAACACGCAGTTTAACAGCGCTGCTGTTGCTGCCAGCAAAACGGCTTTTTCGCTTTTTTTCAGTGATGGAACAAGCAATCCAATAAACATGGCATACAAAGCTATTCCCATGCTTTCCTGGACAATTTGCGGCAAAGCATTGCCTGCAAGATATCCAAGACCTGAACTGATAACCCAGCTTAAATAAGAAACTATTGCCAATCCAGCCATGAAAGACGAGTTGATCGTCCTGTTTCTCATCGCTGCTACTGAAAAAGTTTCATCAGTTACTCCGAATGCATACGCCGCTTTTTTCCATATTTCTTCTTCTTCTGCTTTTTCATTTAATGCCGTGGACATAAGAAAATGACGAATATTTAAAATAAACGTTGTCAGTACAATTTCAAAGATGCCTGTCCCTAACGCAATTAAACTAAGTGCAATGTACTGAGCTGCTCCTGCAAAAACAAAAATACTAAGAGACATTGTTTCCAAAAAAGTTAACTCTGCACTTTTAGCAAGCAATCCGTAAGTAAGCGCAGCTGGAAAATAGCCGATTGCTATGCCAATGCCGGAAGTAAATCCATCTTTGAATTCACTTTGTGCCACAGCTGTTGTTTCCACCTTATTTCCCCCTTCGCTTATTTCCCAACAAATTATACTCTTTTGTTTTTTATCCAACAACAAAAAAATAAGCATACCCAAAAGGATATGCAAAAGTTAATGCTTCCCGGTTATTTGTTTTTTTAATGCCCTTCTTAAAATTTTTCCAGTTGTGTTTTTTGGAAGTTCTTGCAAAAATTCCACAAATGCAGGAACTTTATAAGATACCAGGCGTTCTCCACAGTAGTTTATTACATCTTTTTCTGTTAAATTATTTCCTTTTTGCACGATATATGCAATTACCGCTTCTCCATAATCGCGGTCCGGCATTCCAAGCACAGCAGCTTCTACTATTTCACAATGGGCATATAAAACTTCTTCCACTTCGCGTGGATAAACATTGTAACCGCCAACGATAATTAAATCTTTTTTTCGATCAACAATATAAAAGTAGCTTTCCTTATCACGGTAAGCTAAATCACCTGTATATAACCACTGGTCTCGGACGGTCGCTGCTGTTTCTTCCGGCATTTTATAATAGCCTTTCATAATGTTTGGGCCTTTCACAATTAGTTCCCCTACTTGACCGGGTTCAAGCTCTTCTCCAAGCTCATTGACTATTTTGTTTTCTACATTTGGAATAGAACAACCAATCGATCCCGCTTTACGTGGACGGTCAAGCGGGTTAAATGCAGTAACAGGGCTGGCCTCTGAAAGACCGTATCCTTCTGAAATCTGCACACGAAACTTTTTTTCAAAACTTTCAAGAAGTGAGACTGGCATAGGAGCTCCTCCCGAAATACAAAGGCGCAGTGATGCTAAATCTTCGGGTTTTCCGTCCAGATATTGAAATAAAAAGTTATACATGGTTGGAACTCCAGCAAAAACAGTCGCTTTTTTTTCTTTTATCTCTTTAAACACTTGTTTTGGGCTAAATGATGACAAAATAAGCATTTCAGCTCCGCATAAAATCGGCGCGTTTAACATGACAGTTAAACAAAACACATGGAACATTGGCAGAACGGTGATCACGGTGTCTTTTTCCGTCATACTCAAGTAGTGAGCGGTATCTCTTGCGTTTGAATAAATGTTTTGATGTGTCAGCATTGCCCCTTTCGGTTTTCCAGTTGTTCCGGATGTATATAAAATAACAGCTGTATCATCTTGATTGACCGCAGGGAATCTGCAGGAGGAAAAATGTTCCGTTAATTCAGTAAACGTTTTCATTTTCTTCCAAACAGATAATGTCGAACAAGTGTAAGCGGCCATTTGATCTTTATTTGATTCACACAAAATATAATGCTTAACACCGGGCAATTTTTCATGCACCTTTTCTACAACCGGCAAAGATAAGTTTGACATAACAACAGCTTTAACATCGCTATTTTGTAAAATATAACTTATTTCATCTGCTTTATACATCGGATTAATTGGCACAACCGTTAAACCTGCTTTTAAGGCTCCATAAAAAGAATTAATAAAATGTGCACCATTGCCAAGCAAAAGGGCAATGTGATCATTTTTTTGAAGACCGATAGAGTGCAAGCCTGCTGCAAAACGATTTATATCTTGATTTAACTTACCATAAGTTACTGGTGCCCCGCTAAACGTATAAGCTGTTTTATGAGCATAAACGGAAGCTGTTTGCTCAAGTGCTTTTACTATGTTCACCTTCCCACCCCCTCCTGGCTGAAATGAATATTTATGCATTTTTTTCATTATAAAAGAATTAAAAAAAAGCCGCAACCTGCGGCTTTTATAATCCAATCTCTAAATTTTCAGCTGCTAGTATAATGGTGCCATCAAACTGTTCAGCTGCTTCTTCTCTAAGTTGCTCGATGTCTCCAAAATGTGGAAGGTGGGTTAAGATAAGAGTATTTACATTAGCCTCAAAAGCAATTTTTCCAGCTTGCTCGGATGTTAAATGACCGGCGGAAGCTCCATTCATCCCTTTATATAAATTGCATTCAGAAAGTAGAACATCCGCATCTCGGGAAAAATCGATAAATTCTTTTTTAAAAGCCGTGTCCGCTGTGTAAACCAGGGTGTCAGTATTTGTTTTTATCTTCATTGCATAGCATGGAGCAGGATGGTCTGTTTTTAAAAATGAAATGGCAAA
>JAPSKG010000034.1 GCA_031177795.1 Domibacillus sp. | reverse complement strand
CATCGACCATATAATTCGCTTTTTCAAACAAAGGAATCCCTGCTTTTTCAGCTGTTTCCTTCCATTTATCTGCCGTTTCTCCAAATGCTACTATAGCTTTGACTGCATGTAAATGCGGCACCAGGTCGTCAAAATCATTTCCTCTATCAAGCCCCCCTGCCAGCAAGATAACAGGCGATTGAAACGCGGTAAGGGCACTTTTGGTTGCCAGCGTGTTAGTTGCTTTGGAATCATTGTAAAACTTACGCCCATTCCATTCACGAACAAACTGTGTCCGGTGTCTGACACCTGAAAAAGTTTTCAGCACTTGAATGATTGAGTCGGTTAACACACCCGATAGCTTTACTGCAGCAATAGCAGCAAGAATGTTTTCTAAATTGTGTTTACCGGGCAGCGCAATTTCTGCAACCGGCAAAATTTCTTCTCCTTGAAAATAAACTGTTTCATTTTCAATATAAGCTCCATTTTCCACTTTGCGGTAAAGAGAAAATGGAATAATAGATGCTTTGGAATCCGCTGATAAAGTAATGAGAATTTCCTGGTCTGCATTAATAATCAGGTAATCTTCTTTTGTTTGGTTTTTCGTGATATTCATTTTTGCTTGAACATATTCATCCCGTGTACTGTGGTAATCAAGATGAGCATCATATATGTTTGTAACAACTGCAATATGCGGGCGGAATGATTGAATGCCCATTAATTGAAATGATGACAACTCAATGACCACATGATCTTTCGGTGTTGCCGCTTGAACAACTTCACAGGCAACTTCTCCGATGTTTCCAGCTAAAATAGTTCCTTTTTGATCTTTTTTCATCATCTCATGAATAAGAGTCGTTGTGGTTGTTTTCCCGTTTGTACCTGTAATACCAATAAAAGGAGCCTCAGAAATTAGTCCGGCTAATTCAACTTCAGTTAAAACCGGAATGCCTTTTTCTACAGCTGCTGAAACAATCACATTCGAATAAGGAATGCCTGGATTTTTTACAACAAGCTCAAACTCTTCATTAAGCAGTTCCACTGGATGACTGCCGCAAATTACTTTTAACCCTTTTGAGATCAATTCTTGCGCTGCTTTATTTTCTTCCAGGGGTTTTCCATCATTTACAGTAACGAAAGCACCTAGCCTGGTTAATAATTTTGCTGCTGCCAGCCCGCTTTTGGCAAGGCCAAGCACAAGTATTTTTTTACCTTTAAACCGGTTAATCTGCTTCATGTATTCCATACTCCAATCCATACACCTATCGCTGCAGCAATCACACCTACTGACCAAAATGTCACGACAACGCGCCATTCGGACCAGCCTCCAAGTTCAAAATGATGATGCAGCGGGCTCATTCTAAAAATTCGTTTTCCCCTTGTTTTAAACGACCAGACCTGTAAAATAACTGACAATGTTTCTGCCACAAAAACAATACCAATCAACAAAAGCAAAAATTCAAATTTTGTTAAAATAGACAGTACGGCAATAGCGCCGCCAAGTGCTAAAGAACCTGTATCCCCCATAAATACATGAGCCGGATACGCGTTGAACACCAGAAATCCAAGGACTGCACCCACAACTGAAAATGCAAACACAGCTGTTTCTTCAAGCCCCTGACTCCAGGCAATTACTGCGTAAGCGCCAAATGCAACAGAAGCAGTTCCAGAGACCAGCCCGTCCAACCCATCTGTCAGATTAACAGCATTTGAGAACCCAACGAGCCAAAAAAGCACAAAAAGTGCATATAAAATGCCAAGGTCTACCGAAACAGACGCAAATGACAACTCCGTTGATAATCCATGTTTGGCGTAAATCACATAAAAAATAATTGAAATGATAATTTGGCCAATTAATTTTTGCAATGATGTTAAACCAAGGTTTCGTTTCATCACAACTTTAATAAAATCATCTAAAAAGCCAAGAAGCCCAAATCCAATTGTTACCAACAAAAGCAAAATAGTTTCTGTACCTACAGAACCGAAAAGCTGAACGAAAAAAAGTGTGGTAACAACAATGGAAAGCAAAAAAACAAGACCTCCCATTGTAGGGGTTCCAGATTTTTGCTGATGAGACTGCGGTCCTTCTTCACGAATGCTTTGCCCGAATTTTAAGCGGCGTAAAAATGGAATAAACAGCGGTGCAATAAAAACCGTTATAAAAAAAGAAACAGCCATAACTAATGCGATTTGCCATTCACTCATGCCAATCCACCTTCCTTATGAAGGAGTGCTTCTTTTGCGACTTCACGATCATCAAAATGAAGAACTTCCTTGCCGATAATTTGATATGTTTCATGCCCTTTTCCTGCAATCACAATAGAATCCCCCGGCTTTGCGGATTCAATTGCAGAATAAATGGCTTGTTTTCGGTCTTCAATCACGATATACGGTTCATTTTCTACTCCTGCCTTCATATCTGCTAAAATGGCTGCCGGGTCTTCGCTGCGCGGGTTATCAGATGTGAAAATAGCTTCATCTGCATAACGGCATGCTGCTTGAGCCATTAACGGCCTCTTTGTTTTATCACGATCTCCCCCACATCCTATTATTACCAGTACACGCCCTTTTGTAAGAGGGCGAACTGTTTCAAGCACATTAATTAAACTATCAGGTGTGTGGGCATAATCAACAATAACTGAAATGTTTTGATTGTTTGGGACAAGTTCAAAACGGCCTGCTACACCGGCAACTTGTTCCAGTGCTGTTTTCATTGTGTTTGGCTCAATACCGGACACAAAACCAGCTGCAAATGCGGCCAGAATATTATAGACATTAAACTGTCCCGCAAGTTTCGACTTAATTTCAATAAAGCCGCCGGGATAGTTGATTGTAAACGCTGTGCCTTCTGATGTAAGACGAATGTTTTCCGCCCAAATATCGGCTTTTTGGTAAATGCCGTATGTCACTGTGTTTGCCGCCGTCATTTTTTTGTAAACGGCTGATGCTTCATCATCTGCATTTAAAACGGCAAAGGAAGGCTTTTCTGCCCGAAATGAATTACCAAGGCGCGCAAACAAAAGCCCTTTTGCCATTCGATACTCTTCCATTGTTTTATGAAAGTCAAGATGATCCTGGGTTAAGTTTGTAAAAACGGCTACATCAAATTTTGTTCCATTCGTTCTTCCTTCATACAATGCATGCGAAGAAACCTCCATCACAGCTGAAGTAACCCCTGCATTTTTCATTTTTGCAAATGTTTTTTGAAGCGTTAAGCTTTCTGGTGTTGTATTTTTTGTTTCAATTGTATCATTGGCTATTTTCATATACATAGTGCCGATTAACCCTGTTGTTTCACCATTAACACGAAGAATGTGCTCTATTAAGTGGCTAGTGGTTGTTTTTCCGTTTGTTCCCGTAATTCCAATCAAGTGAAAGGACTCTGTTGGATGCCCGTAAAAATGAGCGGCCACTTGCGCCATCGCACGTTTTGTTTCCGGCACATAAATAACCGGAACTGAAACTTGAATCGGCCGTTCGGCAATAATAGCAGCCGCTCCTTTTTTAACAGCTTCTTCTGCGGCATTATGCCCATCAAAGGTATAACCTTTTATGCAAATAAAAATCGAACCCTCTTTGACAAGACGGTGATCGTTTTCAATCGATGTAATCGCCGGGTTTCCTTGTTTATCTTGTTGATAAAACGGAACGGCCGCGAGCACGGTTGATAAATCCACGTTTTTCAATCCTTTCTCTATTAAAACAAATATGTACAATTCCCGCGATTTCTATTGTAACGAAAAAAAGCCGCCGATGCGAATGCTTTTCAGCCTGTTTCAGGAAAATTTGGCGGCATTGATTTATTTTATTTTAATAAAACCCGTACTTTGCTTCCTCTTTCTACTTTTACCCCTTTTGCAGGCGATTGTGAAACAACTTTTTTTCCCGTTCCTTCGATCACAATATCCACGTTAATAAGTTGTTGTTTTAACTCTTTTTTTGTTAAACCGACTAAGTCTGGCACTTTAATTATATCTGGGTCGTTCCAGTTTTTTTCTTTTTCAAGCTGTTTCTCTTGTTTTTCCACGCCCAGCAGCGGTAAAACATCCGCCATCATTCTTCCAACAATCGGCGCTGCCACCGTGCCGCCAAATTGAACAGTTCCTTTTGGGTTATCAATCGCTGTGTAAATAACGACTTTTGGATCATTGGCAGGGGCCATTCCAATAAATGAAACAATGTGATTGTTTTCAAGATAGCGGCCGTCCTTGGCTTTTTGAGCAGTTCCCGTTTTTCCTCCAACCCGGTAACCATCAACAAATGCATTTCGGCCTGTTCCTTTTGCTACTACACTTTCAAGTGCCCGTCTCACTTCACTTGATGTTTCTTCTGAAATAACCCTGCGGACTTTTTTCGGTTCATGTGCCGGTGTTTTTTCTCCAGTCCTGGGGTTTGTCCAGCTTTTTGCTATATATGGACGATATAAAACTCCTCCATTAATTGCTGCTGAAACAGCAGCAACCTGCTGAATAGGCGTTACAGCTACGCCTTGTCCAAATGCTGTAGTTGCTGCTTCTACCGGACCTGCAGCTTCTTCCGAAAATAAAATTCCAGTTCCTTCTCCATACAAATCAATCCCTGTTTTTTCACCAAACCCAAACTTCCTAATGTAATCGAAAAGCTTTTTTTCCCCTAGACGAGAACCCAGTTCTACAAATCCAGGATTGCAAGAATTTTGAACAACTTCAAGAAACGTTTGATTGCCGTGCCCCTGGCGTTTCCAACACCGGAGTCTTGCCCCCTCGACCTCTACATATCCTGGATCTGAAAAATGTTCTTTATCCAGGTTTACTTTTTTTTCTTCCAACGCAGCTGCAAGGGTAATAATTTTAAAGGTTGAACCGGGTTCAAATGTGCTCCACACTGGCAAGTTTCGATTATACACATCCGGGTCATACTTGCTGAATTTCGCCGGATCATAAGAAGGGCGTGAAGACATGGCCAATATCGCCCCAGTGTTAGGGTCCATCGCAATTGACATAGCTCCGTCAGGCTTGTATTTTTTTTCTGCTTGATCAAGTTCTCTTTCAACAACAGCTTGAACTTTTGCATCAATTGTTAGCTGTAGATCCAAACCATTTTTTGGTTCTACGTACTCATCCGTTAATCCAGGCATGCGGTTTCCTTTGGCGTCAGTGTACATTTGAAGCGACCCGGCAGAACCAGAAAGTTTTTTATCGTAATAGGCTTCAATTCCAGCCAAGCCTTGATTGTCAGCTCCGGTAAAACCAATAATATGTGCAAGACGATCTTCCAACACATAGTCACGTATTGAATCTTCTCCAATCCACACTCCCTTTAGTTGAAGATTTGTCACTTTTCGTGCTGTTTCAATGGAAATATGGCGCCCTTTTGAAGAAAGCCGTTCAATCGACGATCTCTTTGTCATCCGTTCATAAAGAAGTTCTTCTTTTTCACCCAATACAGCCGCAAGCTTTTTGGCTGCTGTTTTTGCATCTTCAATTTGAGCTGGAATAACATAAACAGTCGGCGCATGCTTGTTTCCAACCAATGTAACACCGTTCCGGTCCAAAATTAACCCTCGTTCTGGCTGAGCGGGAATACTTCTTCCCCAAAGTTCTTCTGCTTTTTCTGTTAACTCACTTCCATTGATTAGCTGAATGTACCCTGTCCGAATAATTAAAGCTGTAAACGCCACGAAAGATAGGAAGAGAATCCAAAACATCCGAACCCGCATTGTGCTTCACTCCTTCTCCTCATGAGCATATGCACATTTAGTAAAAAGTTGACAAAAAACCACTGCAGAAAAATTCTGCAGTGGCTAAAATCTCTTATCTTGATTGATCTGAATCTTTTTTTGCTTTTTCAATTGGTTCTTTAACATTTTCAGGATGTTCAAGCTTAACAATCAATTTTTGGCCTTCTTTTATGCTGCTGCCCGCTTTGATGTTTTGCGAGATTACATATCCTGAGCCTGAATAACTTAACTTGAGGCCGACGCTTTCTGTTATTTTCATTACATCCCGGACTGACCATCCTGACATATCTGGCATTGTCCATTTTTCAGAAGTAACCAGCACCGCTTTCTCACCTTGAAGCAGTTTTTCTCCTGCAGCAGGCACTTGTTTTACAATTTTATTTCCTGTTCCAATTATAACAGGATCTACACCATAAGAATCATATGCTTCACGTGCTTTAAATGTTTTCATGCCTACAAAGTCTTTGAGCTCAACTGTTTCAGAAACAATTGTTTTCTCCGGTCGGACATTTAAGTATTGCAAGCTGTTTCGCATAACAGGATTAAATATTTTTGAAACAGGTGCTGAGCCGGATTCATTGCCTAGCTTTGGCTGTGCAACAGCCACGTAAACGATAAGTTCCGGATCATCTTTGGGTGCCATTCCTAGAAATGAAAAAACATAATTGTTTGCACCTGTTAAATACCTTCCATCTTTCCCGACCAGCTGGGCAGTGCCCGTTTTGCCGGCTACTTCATATCCTTCTATATGATAAGGCTTTCCTGTTCCATGTTCCGCTGTGACAACTGTTTCAAGTATATCGAGCGTTTTTCTGGCCGTTTCTTTTGAAATTGGTTCTCCTACTACAGCAGGCTTTGTATTGATAATCGTTTTACCGGTTGAATCGTCGACAATTTTATCAATAATATAGGGCTTCATCATTTTCCCGTCATTCGCAATGGCTGTAGAAGCCTGAAGCATCTGCATGGCGTTTACGGTTGATCCTTGTCCAAAAGAAGTTGTAACTTGTTCAAGCGGATAGTTATATAAGATGCTTCCGGACGCCTCGTTTGGTAATTCAATTCCAGTTTTTTGACCTAAATGAAAGTCTTCTAGATATTGACGGAATACCCCTGGCGTCATTTTCCCCAAAAGATTAGCCATTGCAACGTTAGAAGAACGCTGTACGCCTTCTTTGTACGTAATCACTCCCCAGCCTGCTCCTCCGTTATGATCCCGGATTTTGTTTGGCCCAACGCTGAACGTTCCAGATTGATAGGTTTCATTTTCGTTAAAAACCCCTTCTTCAATTGCAGCTGCCACAGTAAATATCTTCATCGTAGATCCAGGTTCATATGAATATTCAACAAGATCATTCATCCAGTTTACATCCAAGCCTTCTCTAGTTCCTGGATGAAAAGTAGGGCGCTGGCTTAAAGCCAAAATTTTCCCGGTTTTTGCTTCCGCTACGACGGCAAAGGCTTTTAACGGATCGTATTGGGCTTCCACCTGGTTTAATGCATCTTCTAAAAATGTTTGAACTTTTGAATCAATCGTTAAATAAATATGATCCCCGTCTTCTGGCTCTTCTACCATTTCTTTTTTGTTTGGAAGCAAATACCCCCAAAGATCACTTGTATAACGAATTTTTCCGTTTGTTCCTTTTAAATATTTTTCATATGACTTTTCAATTCCCATTTGCCCTTCGGTTTCAAAAACAAATCTTCCATTCTCGTCTTCTTTTTCTACCTGTTGTGTAAAACCGATTAAATGCGAAGCAAATCTGCCGTTAGGATAAAACCTTTTTGCTTGACGAATAAATGTGATGCCAGGCAAGTTTTCTTTTTCGATTTGAAGCTTAACGCTATTTGACAATCCGCGTCCTGCTTTTCCAAATTCTACTTGAAAAGGATCGCCCTCTTTTTTCAGACGAGCCAGGATTTCCGATTCTTCCATATCAATATATTTTGCCAGCACTCTTGCGGTTTTTTCCGGGTCTATTACATGGTTAGGTTCTTCCGGGTTAATTGTAACCGACTCATCCAAAATCGCTGCAATCGTAAAAGAAGTTGTATCTTCTGCTATCACTTCACCGTTAGTATCATAAATGGTGCCTCTGCTCGCTTCAAGAACATCTGTTCGCATATATTTTTCCAGCGCTTCATTTTTCAGCTCATGGCCATCAGCTTTACCCGTCGTTTGAATAAATAGTACACGTATAAACAAGATAAAAAAAAGGAGGGCGAACCCTATATAAAGGATCACTGCTCCTATTTTACGATTATTTCTATTCTCCATCATTTTGGTTCAACAACCTTAATGTTTTGATCACTTAAATCAAGACCCATTGCTTTAGCACGCTCCCAAATTTTTTCATATGTGCTTTCTTCACTAATTTGGGCTTCCAGATCACGATTTACTTTTTCCTGCTCTTGAATTTTCACTTCCATGTCTTGAATTTGCTTGTTTGTTTCGTAAATAGCTGCTTGCGTGGCAATCAACTTTGCACTTATAAAGCAAACCATTAAAACAAAAACAAGAAATAAAACTTTTTCTCCCGGAGTGAAAAACTGCTTGACCACTCTTCGCTGCTTAATAGTTGCCGTTTTTGGTTGCTCAATGAGTGGCTTTTTCGCTGTATTATTCATTTTACTCCCTCCTAAACGGTTCCTTTTCTTTTTTCTGCTACACGAAGTTTAGCCGATCTCGCTCGATTGTTTGCTTCTAACTCCTGTTCAGACGGCACAATTGGTTTTCTAGTGACTAATTTCAATACCGGCTCATATTCTTCCGGGATAACTGGCAGCCCGGGCGGAAGTTCAGGACCGGTTGAAGCTTCTTTAAAAACCGTTTTACAAATCCGGTCTTCTAATGAATGAAACGTAATAACA
Source organism: Domibacillus sp. (assembly GCA_031177795.1). Taxonomy (GTDB): domain Bacteria; phylum Bacillota; class Bacilli; order Bacillales; family Domibacillaceae; genus Domibacillus. Next base: position 5,007 of record JAPSKG010000034.1, on the reverse strand, counting down.
CTAATTCTGCCGCCTACATTTAAAAGATCAATTGCATCATGAAGCGAACGCTCAAAAACCCCGAGCTCATCATTTACTGCAATGCGGATAGCTTGAAAAACACGTTTTGCAGGGTGGCCGCCTTTTCGTCTTGCCGGAGCTGGTATCGCTTCTTTAATCAATTCCGTTAACTCGCCCGTTGTTTCAATTGGCTGCTTTTCACGTGCTGCTTCAATTTTACGTGCAATCTGCTTTGAAAACTTTTCTTCTCCATACTTAAAAAAAATGCGGACAAGTTGTTCAAAAGGCCAGTTATTAACCACCTCATATGCAGATAAATCCGCACTTTTATCCATTCGCATATCAAGCGGTGCATCATGGTGATAGCTGAACCCGCGATCCGGTGTATCAAGCTGTGGCGAAGAAACGCCTAAATCGTACAAAACACCATCAATTCCTGTTATGCCTCTTTCATGTAACTCTTTTTTCAAGTGCTCAAAATTGCTTTTTATAAAAACGACACGGTCAGCAAACGGTTCAAGCCGTTTTTTTGCATGTGCAATTGCCGTATCATCTTGATCAAATGCATACAATTTCCCTTTGGGCCCTAGCTGGGAAAGTAAATATTCACTGTGTCCGGCTCCACCCAGCGTGCAGTCTACGTAAATGCCTTCAGGGTGAATATTAAGCCCGTCGACCGTTTCATGCAGCAATACGGTCGTATGATTAAATTCCATTTTCTTATCAGTCCAATCACATTTAAAAATCAAAAGCTGTTTTATTTTCAATTGTTTTCACTTTTTCGCAGCAGGCAACCTTAAAAACAAGATGCCTTCATGCTTTCTAAACTAACTTTACCACATCCCCCCATTTTGCACCACCACTTTCAGATAAGGATAAAAAAACGATTTCTTATTATCCACTCCTTTTGTTTAATTAAAAAAAGCCTGCCCAAAAGGCAGGTCTTTCATTTAAATAAACAAAAGATAATGGCTTCCGTCATGTTGGAAAGACTGCTTCATCATTTGATGGAGCAAATCTGGCCCATAGCTGTTCAAAAACGGATAAATATTCCATTTACGTTCTTGAAGGCCTTCTGGATGAAGAGATGATTCAAGGCGATCGTATCGCAGCAAAGCGGCACTGTGGGTTTGTTCAAGTATCATATCGCTTTTTTGAATCAAAAAGTCAATTTGACGCTCATGGTATTGTTTATTTTTTTTCACGATTTCACTTAACCCGTTGTGCAATTCACCTGCCCGTGCTTCTATCTTTTCATAGCTTTTCATTAAGTCATGTTTCATTTCCGAAACAAGATCATGCAAATGTTGATCACGAATTGATTCAATATATAACTCTTTTTCTTCTTGAACCCCATTTTGAATAATGCTTTCAATAGATAAGTTTGCTTCAGCAGCAATGCTTGCAATAGACCGCTCTACAATTGTTATATTTAGACGTGGAACAATAACCGGCATTTTCATTTGAAAATAATGAAAAGCTTCATGAAGCTCTGCCCAATAAGCAATTTCACCGGGTCCTGCAATAAAAGCGAGAGTAGGAAACAGCCATTCCTGCATAAGGGGCCGGGTTACAACATTATTGCTGAATGCTTCCGGAGTAGATTCAAGCAATTGTAAAAGTTCATTTTCAGTGTAGCTTCGTCCACTTTTGCTTATGAATAAACCGTTGCTTTTTTCAAGCAAATGCCGTTCGCCCTCTTCAATTAAAAAAAGATTGGCCGGGTTTTCACTTGTTTCAATAACCGGTTGAAAATTCAATTCGCGAATTTGATTTTGATTTTTTGCGACAGCTGCTGAAAGCTCATTGTTCTGGAGGATAAGCTGCTTGAAAAAAGGAGCTTCCAGCGCTCGAAGAGCAGGATCAGCGGCATCAATCAATAACAATCCGTACCTGGAGAAAAGTGCTGCTGTTAAACTGGCAAAAAACCCTGTAAATGTGCTTTGTTCGTTCACTGCTTTTATAACGTCTTTTAGCAATTGATTTGTATAGCGTGTTTCTTTGAGACACGCAAAAATAGAGGTGACCCACTCTATCATGGTTTGTTTATTGTAAACAGTTTCAGAAGCGGCCTGTTTTTTCAGAAACCTTTCTGGATAACCCGCTTTTTGTAGCTGTCCAGATTTTTCAACATAAACATGATTGATTTCGTGGAGATCATGGTCTTCCCCGGCAATCCAGAAAATAGGAACAACCGGAATGCCTAATTTTTCTTCTTGTTCTTTTGCCAACGTGATGATGGAAATAATTTTATGTACAGAATAAAGCGGCCCGGTTAAAAGACCAGCTTGCTGGCCGCCGATTACAGCTAAAGAAGAAGGATCAGTTAGTTTTTGCAGCGACCGTTCCACTTCTTCAGTTATTTGATACAGCTCCATATACTTACGAATAATGCCAGCCAGTTCCATTCGTTTAAAAGAACGTTTCTGAACTTCCTCTACGCGTGCTTTAAAATCAGACTGCGAAAAAGGCTGATAATCAAAGAAGCGGGCAGTTTGTTTTGATCCGCTTATATATTCTTTTGCAAACAAGTTTAAAGCGGGAACAGAAATACGTGCTTGTTCCATACGTGTACTTCCTTTCTTCGCACAATTTTCTTGTTTGAGTATACCACCTCATGCAATGAAAGGAAAAATAATGTGCCTATTCTCACAGCTTTATTCTTATTCGTTGAAATCTTTGTCCGTTCAGCAGTCAGAAGCTGATAGCAAAAAAACTTTATTATTTTTCCTTATATTCCGCTTCTTTTCCTTTTACCAGCTCGTATAAAAGCTGAAATGCAGGGATTGAAACGTTTTTCTTTTCTGCTTCTTTTAAAAGAGCTCCGACAATCGCATCTATTTCTGTTTGGCGTCCTGTTTTAATATCTTTTAGCATTGAAGACTCGTTTCCAGCAGTTTTTAAACAAATACCGAGAACAGAACTTGTTATTTCTTTTTTTGTTTTATAAGGAAAAACAAGTGAAAATTCAAAACAAAGTGTTTCAAGTAAAGAACGGTAAAAGCTGTTTTCTGCAAGTGTCCCGTTTTTCACATTTAGCAGTGCAGTCAATGGATTGATCACAGCGTTAGCCGCCAGTTTATCTACAAGCATGTAGTAAGCATCTTCCATCCAATGAAAAAGAAAGTTTTGTCCCTGCAATTTATCTGCCATCACTTTTGTTCCGCCTTTTACAGAAGCAAGCTTTGTTTGGTTACGGCCGTTTACTTGAATTGTTCGGTTATCTTTTTTTACAATTCCGTGTTCAACAGAAGCCGCATAAACATTTGTATAAGGCAGCGTTTTTATTTTCTCTAAATGGCTTAACCCGTTTTGCATAAACAGAATAGACGGAGCAAGCGGAATTTCCGGCAAAACAAAAGCTAAATGATATTGTTTTACCGCTACTGCAATAAGATCCGTTTTTTCAGGAGCTTTATCAGCCAAGTCAACAAAATAAACCGCTTCGCTGTTTTTTTCTCTTACACAAATCCCATTGCTTTCAAGAAGAACTTTTTGTGAATGAGTTTTAGTCTGCAATGTTACAGAGTGTTCTTTGCTCCATTCTGCGGCAAAAAAAAGCCCAATTGCCCCACCGCCTATGATATGTATGTTCATTTGTTTTTTCCTTTCTGCTGCTTTCCATGGCTTATAAAATTTTTTCTTTATTATATACCAAGAAGTTTTCAAGAGAAAAAACCGTTTTCCAAAGCTTTTCTTTTCTTGTTGACTTGTAAACTTTTGAATGGTCTTTTGAAAAAATAAGCACAAAAAAGCAGAGAGCCATGGTCTCTCTGCTTTTTTGAAAGATTCAAAAGTCTTATTTGCTAACGACTTCTTTGCCTTTATATGTTCCGCACTCTTTGCACACGCGGTGCGCAAGTTTCATTTCACCGCAGTTCGGGCAAGAAACCATACCAGGCACTTGCAATTTAAAGTGCGTACGGCGTTTGTTTTTGCGTGTAGTGGATGTTCTTCTAAAAGGTACTGCCATGTGATATACACCTCCTTAAAGGAATAAAAACTATATGAAGCCAGAATAGCTGTACTTCTCGATTACTCTTTATCAGACGTAAAGAAGTTTTGAAGTCCTGCCAATCGGGGATCAACAGCCGGCTTCTCTGTTTCAGGAAGCTCTTCTTCATCTTCATAAAACGCCCAATCTTTCCCTGACTGAACAACATGCTTATCAGCTTCTTCACTGAAAATTTGCATCGGCACCTCTAATATGATGGCTTCTTTTAAAATCGGACGGAAATCAATGACGTTTCCTTCCGGCAAATGAACATCTTCTGCTCCATAGTTCCCCTCTTCTTCCGGCTTTAACAAAAACCGTTCGGTAAGAGGAATATCAAACAAATAAGGTACGTCAACAAGCGTTCGTGAACAAGGAACAATCATTTCACCGGTTGCTCTTACATTAAAAACAATTTGATCATGACGAATTTCGGCCCGTCCTTTCACATGTACAGGAGAAATACGGCGAATATCATTATCAAGTTCAGCCAGTTCACTTAAATCGACTTTTTCATCGATTTCAAGACCGCGGTCGCGGTATTTTTGGAGTTGAATTATTGACCATTTCATTTAATCACCTCAAGGCAACAAAAGTAATTATAGCCCTCTCTTAATCGAATGTCAATATATTTTCTTTACAGTGAAATGCCGGTTTGACTTTTTATTCACTATCTTTGAAAATAAAAAGATATTCTATAAACGAAAGGATTTTTCCATTGAATGCAGCAGGTATTGTTGTTGAATACAATCCATTTCATAACGGACACCTCTACCATATAAATGAAACGAGGCGTTTGTCAAATGCGGACGTAATTATTGCGGTAATGAGCGGCTCATTTTTGCAGCGCGGCGAACCCGCCGTTGTTGATAAATGGACACGGACGAAAATGGCCCTTTTAAACGGTGCAGATCTTGTAGTCGAGCTGCCCTATGCCTTTTCTACACAAAAAGCAGAAACATTTGCTGAAGGAGCTATTCAAATTCTTCACCATTTTAAATGCCAGTTTTTTT
>JAPSKG010000033.1 GCA_031177795.1 Domibacillus sp. | reverse complement strand
GAAAAACAATCCAAATAGCTACCGCCACGTTAATCATCGCTACAAGAAAAGCCGTTTTTACTAATCCAAAATGAGGCCTTAGCAAAAATAAAAACAAAAGCCCGCCAACAAGCCCTCCTGCATAATCTGAAAAAAGCACTTTTGCTGCACTTTTTTGCAAGGAAACACCAATTTCATTTGCTTTCCGGATTAATATCGGAAGCTCCACTCCGGTTAAGGTTCCAACCAAAAGTATTACACTATACAAAAATAGTGCATCAGTGCCATCCGGAAGATAAGCAGTAACACCGAATAGCAGCATGGCAGAAAAACCGCCTGCAAGGCCAATACTGTATTCAATCCAAATAAATGAAGCAATTAAATGTTTTGTCATTTTTTCACTTATGTAAGCACCAATACCCATTCCCGTTAAAAAAAGAGAGATGGTGAGTGTATACTGCTTCACCCCATCTCCTAGAATGTATGAACCAAGCGCACCAAACAGCACTTCAAAAATAATTCCGCAAATTGAAACAATGCCCGAGGCATAATAAATAGTCCGGCTTTGCTTTATGGAAGTTTGTTCACTCATAAAAACACCGCCTTACGAAATAGAGGCGCCAATAACAAACGCCAGACCTACAGAAACGGAAAAAGAAATGATACCAACTGCCAGGTTCCCTTTTTTCAGTTCTTCTTCCACTGAAAAGTTTTTTGTGAAAAGCTCAAACAATATGTAAGCGGCAAGCTGCAGCACCATGCCAAACAAACCCCAAATAATGGTTTCCCTAATTGTATCATTGTGTAAAATAGAAAACGTAATAATAATGCAAATGCCAATCACTTTCCCGCCAATTGACAGGGCCACAGCTACGTTTCTTTCTTTAATTTCATTCCAGTCTTTGTATTTTTTAGTCATCATTTCAAAAATGGCCAGCCCCAATACAACAATTGCAATTGCCGCTATATAGTATAAAAATGTTAGAACAAACGAATTCATAATTAAGTCCCCTTCCTCAACTTCCTTATTTTCCAGTTCCCGGACCGCCGCCACGGAATGTGGAGCCTCTTCCCCTCCCAAATGAACCCGGTGAAAATGTTCCATAATAACCGCCGCCCGAATAACAGCCATAGTTATTGTTCCGGCATCGAGTGGTTTGTGTTCGCTCCCATGCAGGTCCAAACCTGCTACTTAACAAAGAGCCAAGAAACATGCCTGAAAAAAAGCCTGGATGATAATGAGTTCTGACAAATTCATCTTCTGCTACTTCAACAAGCGTTGATCCTGGATTGTCGGGATCTTCCGTTAAAATAATAAACTCATTGTCATAAACAAGCACTTGCCGCCCTTCCACTTCTTCACCGACTTTTCGAGGCTGCTCTACCTCAATAAGTTCAGCGGCTGTTTTGGCTACACTTTGGTTTGACCGGTAAAGCATTGCCCGGTCACCCGTGTTCCTATCGTTTTGTACGGCATCTACAAATGTATAGTTTTGATCAATAAAATCATCTGCTTCAGGCATTCCGCAAGCAGCTAAAAACAATAGAGCTGCTGCCATGCCATTTACCCACCTTTTTTTTCTCATAAATGCAACACTCCAATGAACGGAGACGACCTGTCGCATGGTACAGGCCGCAGTTCCTTATTTCTTCCCAAGCTTTTCTTTAAGCGCTGCCAGTTCATCGTCTACCGCATTGCTTTTTTTCAAAGCTGCCAGCTCATCATCAAGGCTGCGTGACCCGGCACGCAAATCTTCGGAGGTTTCTGCTTCCGCTTCATACCGCATCACTTTTTCTTCCATGCGCTCAAAGCCGCGCTTTGATTCATCACTTCCGACAGCAGACATGGCATGGTTTATTTTCGTACGTGTTTTCGCTGATTCTGCACGTGCTTTTAATGTATCTTTTTTCAATTGCATTTCTTCGTATTCCCGTTTCATTTCAGCTAGTTTTTCACGAAGAATTAATGTATCTGAAGCTGCTTGTTCAAAAGCTGTTTTCATTGATTCTGCTTGCTTCAGGTGATTATTTTTATCTTCCAGTGCACGTCTGGCCAAATCTTCATTGCCTGCTTCAAGCGCTTCAACAGCCTGCTGCTGGCGTTTTTCCGTCATGCTTTTAGCATCTTCATATTTCTTTTTTAACATTTTTTCATTTGCCAGCTGCCTGGCCACTGCGGTTTCAGCATCACGGATATCTGCTGCCATTTCCCGCATAAATTGATCAAGCATTTTAACCGGATCTTCTGCTTTGTCAAGAGCCGCGTTTAACTCGGAGCCTACATAAGTCTGTACACGCTTAAAAAATTGAAACATGGCTTTCCCTCCAATTTTGTTAACTTCCCGCTAAAATATTCATTTCGTATTCTTCAATTTCAAATCCGCGGCTGACTTCCACGTCTCCTCCCCAGACCTCTACTGACAAAAATTGTTTTCCGGACTCATCTGTATAATCATAATAATAAACATTTTTTCCATGAACGCTTTTGCTTCGTCCTTCTGCTTTTACATAAGCTTGCCCTTGCTCTTCCAAGTAATAAGTCTGGCTTTCGTATGTAACTTTTTTTGCTCCAGGCTCCAGATCTGGAATACGGATCGTTTGATATATTCCGGTCTCAAGTTCATCATCAAGTTCTACACTAAGCCAGAGTGTTTTGCCGCCAGAAAAAAGTTGATAAACAGTCCATGTATAGCCACTGTCGTTGTAATGAATTTTGCTTGTTACTTCATAATCGACAAGGTCATAAGCCACAAAGTCTCCGATCCGTAAATTTAACAACGTGCGTTTTTCTGTTTCTGGTGTTTTTTTGCTTGCTTCCCCAAACAAACGGTTAAAAAAATTCATCTCATTTCACCTCACTTTGATACAAACCGATTACTGCACCCCATCATTTCAGTTTTCCGAAAACTTCTAATTGCCATTTCCCGATAACAATATTTAAGTAGTTATTCTGGAACAAAAATCGAAACATGGCCCTGAAGCACTTTTAATTCAAGCGGTACAGCATCCCCCATGTCTCCGTCTACGTTTGCATTCAATTGCATAGATGAATGTGAATGTACCTTTAGTTTTTTTGAACGAAAATAAACAACATCAGGGTCTTCTTGAAAATCCCCTTTCAATAAATTCGTTCCAATCCGAAGCAATTTTGGAAGAGCTACGTTTTTTACAATAAAACAATGGAATTGCCCATCAGCCACTTTAGCGTCTGGAGCCAATTTTTCAAATCCGCCCACTGAATTAGTTAATGCAGCAAGGAAGATAAGAGTTTCTTCCTGGTAAGTATGCTGATCTGACTCTACTGTGAGCGGAAAAGGGGTTTTTTCTTTTAGTGTTTTCAATCCTTCGACAAGATATGCCAGTGCTCCAAGCATTGTTTTTTGACTGGAAGTAACTTCACCAGCAGCTTCTGCTATACCGCCAATCGCCAAAATATTCAAAAAATATCGGTTATTTACTTTCCCGATATCAGCTGGTCTTGTTTTTCCTCCAAGGACAGCAATCGCTTTTTCCGGTTCAAGCGGAATATGTAAAGCGCGCGCAAAATCATTAACGGTTCCTAGAGGAATGACTCCCATAACCGGCCGATGTTCTTGCCCCGCAAGTCCGTTAACGGTTTCATTCATTGTTCCGTCTCCGCCCATTGCCACCACAGCGTCAAGCCTTAAATCGCACGCTTCTTTTGCAAAGCGTGCTGCGTCTCCCTCTCCTGCTGTTAAACGCACTTCTGCCGTGTAACCTGTTTTTTCAAGCTGCTCTTTAATTTGGTCAATGTATTCTTCCGCCTGCTCTTTTCCTGAAGACGGATTGGCGATAATCATCGCTTTTTTCATACTTGGTTCTCTCCATTCTTTGATTTACGATTCCGATAAAAATGACCTGTGCCAAGCTCATCATTCAACAGCAGCTCCATTTGCACAAGATCTTTTTTTTCAACGGGAGGGTCTTGCTCTGACCAGTTCACAATGTAAATAAAGTAATAGTTATGAATCAGCCGGAAAATAACATTTGAATGTGGAAAAATGTCATATATGGCTTTTATATTGTAGCGTTTTGTGTATGTCCAACTAATTAATTTCATATTAAATCCCCTATGCATTGTATACCCGAATTTTGACGAAAAGAACATGGCCATGTGTGCTTTTTCGCTAAAAATAGTGAAAGGAAAAAAGGGGCGGACAGGGAATGTGTTTAAAGAAGAAATGGAGGGATCACAAATGTATACTGCGAAAGAAGCTGCAGCCGCCCTTGATATCAGCCCATCGACGCTTAGCAAATATGTAATGGCATTAGAAGGAGCTGGCTTTCGATTTGAAACAGGAAAACGCAATGCACGCTTGTTTGACGAAAAAGAAATTGCGACCCTGCGAAATATGATCGAGACAGCCGCCGCTGAAAACATTCCCCCTGGCCAGGCTGCAAACGCAATCGGACAAAGCGCTTATCTTTCGTTAATCGACAGCCGCCTTTGTGCGATTGAACAGCGCCAAGACGAGTTAATGAGAATGTATGAAGACCTTTCAGCCAAAATAGCTTGCCTGCCCGTTCCACGCATTCCAGATTATTCTCCTCCTTCTTTTTTATTTTTACCTCGTCGAAAAGCAGGATTTTTACGTTTTATGTCGAAATAAGACGAGACTATGCTTAAAAGAAGGAGAACTATATTTTGAAAAAAGCAATCTTTTTTGACCTCGACGACACACTACTGGACGACAAAAAAAGCATTCAAACGGCATTTGATGTTACCTGCGGAGAATTAGCTGAAAAGCATGGGAAAGATGCGGCGGTTGTTGAACACCACGTTCGTGCCGCTGCCCGTTTACAATACGCAGAATATGATTTTTATCCAACAACTTTGTCAATTGGCATAAACCCCTTTGAAGGGCTATGGGGAGATTTTGGCGATGTGCACCATAGTCAGTTCCGGTTAATGGGTGAACAAATCGCCGATTACCAATTGAAAACATGGCAAAATGGACTTTCGGACGCAGGGATTCCTGTATCAGAAGCTGACTGGGCGCGCGAACGATTCCGTACAGTAAGACGCGAATCTCCATTTGTGTATGAAGAAACGTACGAAGTATTAAATATTTTACGAGACAAAGGCATTCGCCTTCTTTTATTAACAAATGGGGCACCGTCTCTTCAATTGGAAAAGTTAACGATGACACCTGAACTCGTTCCATATTTTGAACATATTTTAATATCCGGGCACTTTGGCTTCGGAAAACCGGAAAAAGCTATTTTTGACCATGCCCTTAAACTAATGGACTTAAAACCGGAAGATGTGCTTATGGTTGGTGATAACCAGGGCACCGATATTTTAGGAGCCACTCGTACCGGCATTGAGTCCGCCTGGATTAATCATGGTGCTGGAAATGTTATCGAAGGTGCTGAGCCGGTTCATACGATTGGACGTTTAAAGGAAATTTTACCACTTATTTAATCAGGTTTATCCCTCCTCGCATCGGGTATATGTATAAAGAAAAGGATCAAAAGCTTAAAAATGCGGCACCTCGCTGCAATGCTTTTGTGTCCCCTTTTTGCGGGCCTTTCTTTATAAACAGAGGAGAGAAATTTGATGAATAAGCATTATGAACCATCTAAGCTAGATATAAAAATTTTTGATGAAAAGGACAGCCGTCCTTTTGCAGAAATTTCTTTGTCCGACAAAGAAATATACGAACTTCGTGATGATACTATGCGGACGCCTCTTGAAAAAGCGGAAGTATTTGAACAGCTGTTACAAACAGAAAACGCATGCGAACTTTGGATCGTTCCGGTAACAGAGTCTACTTCTTCTTTTACTCAATCTTTATCTGAAGAAAAAGCATCGGCTCTTTTTGGAATGCTTTCATCGTTCCGTGAAAAAGTGCAGCGCGATCGAACATTTTTAGTGTCTGGACCTGATTGTTCAGATTCTTTAAAAAGAAAAGTAAAAGAATTGGGCTACACCATCATTCCATGTAATGGGGCTGAACTTAAAACAGTCACAGTTGAATATTAAAAAAGGCTTGCGGCAATCATGCCGGCAAGCCTTTTTTACTGTTTCCTTTTGGTTTGCTGTTCATACATTTCCTTGTTTTTTCTGTTAGTTAATTGTTAATGTATTTTTCAAAAACACTGCCAAAGTCTTTTACGCGATATTGGTCGCTCGTTTGTTTCAGCCAGTTAAACGTATATTGATTTAATTTTTCAAATTCACTTGAAAGGTCAATTTGTGATTTTGTAATGTTTTTAATTGATGAAGCAGATAAATCCAGGCTTTGCTGAGCAAAGCCCAGAACCATTTCATTTTCTTGCTGAATTTCTGAAATTTTTAATAACGTTTTGTATAAGTCTTTTAACTCTTCCAGGTACTTTTTATGCACATCAATAGAATACGTTTCCGCACCAAGAGTAAATTTTATTTCCACATCAATATCAACCGTGCCCGCTGTTTCAAGATAAACATTCGAAATACGATTTTTTGCGTAATTAAAGCGGCGAAGCATCCGTTTTTTGCTTACTGCATTTGTACCATCCACGTGAACAAGCCCTAAGTTCGTAAAACAGTATTCGTCCACTTTTGACTTGATTAAAAAATAAATCTTCTCATTGTCTTCATGCATAATATAATCATCTGCATCGACTTTATCATAGTCTGCCGGCTTAATAACAGCTCCTACATCACTTAGTCCCAGTACCTCTGCTGCCACTTTTCCAAACATTTTCCCATCTCCTTTTTTGTTCGCTGCTTGCAGTTAAAAATACGTTTTCTCTTTGAAGAAGTTTCATTTAATGTCAAAAAGTTTTAAAATTTCTTTTTCCTGGAGCGGCTTGTAATAGTAATAACCCTGGATGCGATAACAACCCTTTTCAACAAGCCAATTCCGCTGTTTCTCTGTTTCTACTCCTTCTGCAATAACAATCAGATCTAAACTGTTTGCCAGATGTAAAATAGACGAAAGCAGCGCTTCACCACGTTCACTGATTTGAATTTGGTCAATGAATTGCTTATCTACTTTAATTTTATCCAATGGAAAGTCGTGCAAATAAGAAAGCGCAGAGTACCCGGTTCCAAAATCATCAATCGCAACACAAATTCCTTCTTGCCGCATTTGCTCCAAGTGCTTGAACATATTTGCCGATGAAAAAAGAGGCACGCTCTCTGTAATTTCAATTTCAATAGTTCCTTTCGGAAAGTTCCATTGCTGTACGAGCTTTTTAAATTCTTGCATAAACATGGCATTTGTTAAAAGCTTAGAGGATAAGTTTACAGATAAAAATCCATCAAAACCATAGGAAGAACGCAAACAATCGATAAAAGCAAACGACCGTTGAATCATTTTTTCAGTTAAATTAGAAATAAGGCCTGTTTCTTCAGCAACGTGAATAAACTCTTCTGGTGAAATCCAGCCAAGCTTGTCACTGTTCCAGCGTGAAAGCACTTCAAACCCAATAATTTTGTTTGTTCTTGCATCAACTTGAGGCTGATAAACGAAAAAAATATCATCATTTTCAGCTGCGTGCTTTAAATTTTCTTCTATGTAAAGGCGCCTTTCCAAATGTTGATGCAATTCGTTGCGGAACAAAAACGAACAATCTCCTTTTTGTTTTTTAGCTTGATACATCGCCATATCTGCTTTTCGCAAAAGGTCATCTGCTGTTTCTCCATCGCCTGGAAACAAACTGATTCCAATACTTGCCGTGATTGAAAATGGTGAATATTTTTCAATCACTATTGGTTTTTTCACAGCAGTTAAAATATCTTCTGCAAACTGCAAAATATTTTGTCCGCTCACTTTGCCTTTATACACAATTAAAAACTCATCGCCTCCGAAGCGGCCAACAAAATGGTCCGGTTCTGCTTGACTGCGCAGCCGGACAGCTACTTCTTGCAAAAGACGGTCACCTACATCATGGCCGAGTGTGTCATTCACATTTTTAAACCCATCTAAATCCATAAATAAAACTGCACATTTCGTTTCTGTTTTTTGTTTTAATTCAATTGTGTTGCTCAAGTGCTCGATAAAAAAGCGGCGGTTCGGCAAGTTTGTTAGTTCATCAAAATAAGCTGCTCTGCGAAGCTGGCTTTCCGCTTTTTTCCTTTCCCGAATATCTTTAAAGTACACGGAAAGCCCGCCATTTTTCTGGGGGTAAACATACGATTCAAACCAGGTAGACAAAGTTGAATAGTAAGCTTCAAAATGGGCGGTTTTTTTGGTTTTTAAAACATTCTTGTAATGCCAGTACCATTCTGTATCAAGGGCTTCTGGAAACAAGTTTAAAATGTTTTTCCCCAGTAGCTCATGTTTTTGTTTTTTCAACAAACTAGCTGCACCACTGTTTAAATACGTGATATTCAGCTGTTCATCAATTGAATAAAAAGCATCTGTCATGCTTTCCAAAATTTCTGCAGCTTCTCGTTTATACAGTTCTTTTTCTGTTATATTGTCGTGCTGAATAAGTGCGCCGTAAATTTGACCTTCTTTTTTCATCGGCATTACTTTCATTAAATACCACCTTTCCTTTTTAGGAGAGTGGCATGTATAGGCATACTCATTATAGGCGCTTTGCCCTTCAAGCACTTGTTTAATTTGTTTTTTGGCAGCCTCGGCTTCAGATTGTTCAAGTACGTTTAAATAGTTAACGCCAGTACCGGCTGTGGACATGACACCGCCGTTTTCTTGATTAAATTTCTTCCACGCTTTGTTCACTGCTATGATATATCCATCCTGGTCAATAATAGCTGTTTGTGTTTCCAATAAATCCATGCCATCCATCATCGTAAATAGCGATAGCCATTTTTTGTCCATAACATCCACATCCTTTCCAGCCTGTGTTCAACAAAACGCCAAGTCAAAAAAGGCAATCATTTTTATGAAGAATTCCAATAAATTAAACGCGAATTCTTCATACACGAAAAATGCTATTAAAGCTTTGACTGATTGTTTTTACCTTTTCTTTCCGTTAATTATAACGGATTTAAAGCGTATAAACTATTTTCCTGGCAGCCAAATTTCCATTCTGACTTTTGTCCTTTCAATCAAGAAAAATCTTACATCCCACAAAATGTAAAATAAGAAAGGATCCTTTCATTGCTAGAATGAGGAGTTTCTTTTTCTGACAACTGACTTACTTTACCCATAGAAAAAACATCTTTCAGTTGTTTTAGGCAGCCAGTGCCTGTTTCCAACCAAAAGATGTTTTAGTTGCATTATGTTAAAAATTTCCTGTTTAACCCGGACAGCTTTTTTCTTTATTCACTTAATATAAATTCAAAGTTTACATTTAATTTCACATTTTTCCCAACTAACACCCCACCTGTTTCAAGAGGAGCGTTCCAGGTTAAACCGTATGTTTCACGATTTACTTTTCCTTCTCCATCAAAGCCTGCGATAATACTTCCATCCATTGGACTTTTTGACGTCCCGTTAAATTCTACTTGAAATGTTTCCGTGTTCGTAACTTCTTTAATAGTTAAAAGACCTGTTATCTCGTATTCGTCTTCTGATATTTTTTTAATACTCTCGCTCACAAAATTTATTTTCGGGTAATTTTCCGCATCAAAAAAATCACTCGAACGCAAATGGTTATCACGGTCTTTATTGTTTGTATTAATGGAAGCAGAGTCAATATTTATTGTCCATTTTGAGGCTTCTAGATTATTTAAATCTCCTTCTATTTTCACATCAAAATCAGTGAACTCTCCTTTTGTTTTGGAAACCATCATGTGTTTAACTTGAAAGCCAATCCCACTGTGCACTTTATCCAAAATAAAAGCTGCCATTTTTACTCCTCCTCAATTTCAAATATTATAGAAGATATATATCTTGATTCAAAGATAAATATGCCAATCATTCACAAAAAAAAAACGCCCTGGCTTGTGCCAGAAACGTTTCTTAATGAATATCTTTTTTCTTAAAGCGGCCGCCCCGCACTTCCGCAATATCTGCTACTGCCAAAAAAGCGCCTTCGTCCATGTCTTCCACAATCGATTTTAACTTTGCTTCTTCAAGGCGATTGATAATACAGAAAATGACTTTTTTGTTTTCTCCCGTATAAGCGCCTTCTCCGTTCAAATAGGTAACCCCCCTGCCAAGACGGGCAATAATGGCTTCGCCAATTTCTTGATACTGATCACTGATAATCCATGCTGATTTGGATTCATCCAGACCTTGAATCACTACATCAATCGTTTTAAATGCAATAAAATAAGCTAAAACCGAATACATTGCCCGATCCCAGCCAAAAACAAATCCACCCCATGTAAAAATAAAGACGTTAAAAAACATGACTATTTCTCCAACAGAAAACGGCAGCTTTTTATTAATTAAAATAGCCAGCACTTCCGTCCCATCGAGCGAACCGCCATAGCGTATGACCATTCCCACTCCTGCTCCAAGTGCAATTCCGCCAAAAACGGCTGCCAGCAAAACATCATTCGTAACAGCTTCCACCGGGTGCAAAAAAGTGGATGCTACAGATAAAACAGCTATGCCAAATACAGTTGAAAGCGCAAACGTTTTTCCAATTTGTTTATAACCAAGAAAAAAGAAAGGGATGTTTAGCAAAAACAAAAAAAGCCCAAGCTTTAAGCTTGTTAAATTGGATAAAATAATGGAAATGCCGACGATTCCGCCATCCATAATTAAATTTGGGACAAGAAACATTTCAATTCCAATGGCCATCATAATAGCACCAGTAAAAATAAAAAAAATTCGTTTTAGCAAGCGTTTCATGCTTGTTTTCTGGTGTTGCTTTTGAGGCAAGCCCTGCTGTGCCGCTGCTTGTTCATTTGTCACATGTTCACGCCCTCATCTTCTGTTTTTTCTAGTATATCAATTCTTCATAGCAGGCAAAAGCGCCTTCTTAAGAGAAGCAATTTTTTAAAATTTGGATATGTGCGGATTCTACAAGAAAAAAAGGAGCCCATTTCAGGCTCCTTTTTCTTATTTTGCTTGTAAAATTTCTGTTAGAACAGGAACAATTTGTTTTTTACGTGATACAACGCCTTTTAATAAAGCCTGGTTGTCTTCCAGCGTTACATTAAAGGCTTCTTCAACAGCGCTTGTTTCTTTCCCGATTGCAATAGCAACGGAGTCGCTGTTTAAAATATCTGTAATAACAACAAGGAACAAATCAAGTGACTTTTCGGCAATCGCATCGTTTACTGCTTTTTCAAGATCCGCTTTCAAAGCTAATACGTCAGCCGGGTCGATTGCATTAATCTGTGCAACCTCTACTTTTTTACTGCCCATCGGGAACACTTTTGCATCAATGCCAATAAGCTCTTCTGCTGTTTTGCCGCTCAGGTCTGCTCCAGCTTTCAACATGTCTAAACCATATTCTTCTGCATTCACGCCAGCAATTTCTGCCAGTTCTTGTGCAGCTTTTATATCTTCTTCTGTGCATGTTGGCGATTTAAACAATAAAGAATCAGAAATGATAGCTGACAGCATTAATCCTGCAATATTTTTTTCAACTGCCACTCCATGCTCTTTGTACAGCTTATTTAAAATTGTTGTTGTGCAGCCAACCGGCTCGGCACGGTAGTAAAGCGGATCTGCTGTTTCAAAGTTTGCAATGCGGTGGTGGTCAATAACTTCCAGTACACGCACATCATCAATGTCGTCAACACTTTGCTGGCGTTCATTGTGATCCACAAGAATAACAGTTTCCACTTCTGGAGCTGCTTTTTCGATCAGGCGCGGTGCTTCCGCATTAAATGCCTTTAACGCAAACGCTGTTTCTCCGTTTACTTCACCAAGGCGCACAGCTTCCACATCAAACCCGAGCTTCGTTTTTAAATCTGCGTAAACAAGTGCCGAGCAGATTGTATCGGTATCAGGATTTTTATGACCAAAAATAAATGTTTTTCCCATGATTTTCCCTCACTTTATGTAGATTGATTCGTCTTACTTGATAAAACTTTGTTGATAATCAGCTCCATTCGCTGATTGAAGTTTCACTTTATTTTAACGTAAAACGACAAAACTTGCTCTATTACATTTTAGTATACCCAAAAGAAAATGAAAACCCTATAAGATTAATAGGGTTAAATATTAAATTATTGTAAATAGGAGGAAGAAAACGCTGCTTATTCGAATAAAACTACTATGGAGGTGCTTTTATGAATAATAGCCAGAGCTGGAAACTCTTTTTTACTGTTCCCGTGCTTTCCTGGGCATTTTATGATTTTGCCAACACTATTTTTTCTTCAAATATTACCACAATCTTTTTTCCTTTTTATGTGCAAGAAACAGTAGGCGGCAGTGAACATCTGGACCAAATTGCCAGTACGTTTTTATCTTATGCCAATGCTGTATCCAGCGTTTTTCTTGTTCTTTTTTCACCTTTATTCGGTGTCTGGATTGACCGGAGCCGCCGCAAAAAAAAGTATGTTGTTTCCTTTGCGCTTGCAGCCATCGGTTTCACTGCTTTAATGGGAGTTATAGCTCCCCGGCATTTAGGGGAATTTTGGGGCTTGCCTGCCGCTTTTACCCTGGTGGTTGTTTTGTTTGTCGCCGCCAAGTTTTTTTATCAGTCAAGCTTAATTTTTTATGATGCCATGCTTCCGGATATTGGAACAAAAGAAACCATTTCTGTTCTTTCCGGATTTGGAGTTGCTGTTGGCTATCTTGGTACACTTATTGGTTTAACAGTTTATCCGTTTGTTAGTGAAGGCCCCAATGCTAATGCTTTTTTACCGACAGCGATCTTGTTTTTGATTTTCACTTTGCCCATGATGTTTTTTTATAAAGAACCGCCTGCAGCCTTACAAGAAAAAAAACCTTTTTTTACGGGATACCGCGATGTTTTGGAAACTTTCAAAGATATGCAGCGCTATCGTCCCATTTTTTTGTTTATGATTGTTTACTTTTTTATTAATGACGCTATTGCAACAGCAATCGCTATGATGGCCATTTATGCCAAAGCAATCGTTGGGTTTACATCCGGTGAATTTATTTTGCTTTATCTTGTGTCGACTATTTCCAGTGTAATCGGCTCGTTTGTTTTTGGTTACATGACGCGGACAGCGGGAGCAAAAAAAGCTGTTTTTCAAGTTGCCCTTATTTTATTTTTTGCTCTTTTTCTCGGCACATTTGCAATAAACCGCCCTATGTTCTGGATTACCGGCAGTTTATTCGGTGTTGCTCTTGGCGCTGTTTGGGTTACATCGCGAGTGTACATTATTGAACTGTCGCCTGAACATAAAAGAGGACAATTTTTCGGACTTTTTGCTTTTTCTGGCAAGTTATCGGCTATTGTCGGACCGCTTATGTACGGAACGATCACGTTTCTGCTTGCTGACTATGGAAACATCGCCAGCCGGGCGGCTATGGCTTCACTCATGCTGTTTGTTTTGATCGGCCTGTTAGTGCACCGAAAAATCCCTGATTAATTTGCTCAGCTTTTCCATATCAGCATGAATAAGCTCTAGTAAGCTTCTATTGTAAAAAATGGACGCCGGATGAAAAGTCGGAAAAAGCCGGTATTCTTTTTTTGTCCACTCGTATTGATCTTCAGCTGCTTTTAAAACAGGCTGGATAAGCAGCTGTCCGTGAAGGTCAGACACTTTTTTATCTTTTCCTGCCAGCCGTTTTAATCCAATGTTGCCCAGTGTCACAATTATCGGCGCTTGTACATGTTCAATTTCATAATCCAGCAGCGGAGCATGA
>JAPSKG010000032.1 GCA_031177795.1 Domibacillus sp. | reverse complement strand
TACAATTCTGCTGTCCGGTACAGCAGTTGGCGGGCCGCGATTAAGTTCATTTCCATTTCACCAATTATTTGCTCTGTAACAGGCAGTTCGCCAATTGGACGGTCAAGCGATGCCGGAACATAGCTTGCGGCAAATTCTACTGCGTAATCACGTGCAGCTCCAGCAATTCCAATATAACAAGCAGGTATATGCAACAAGGAGCCTTTTCGTCGGGCTCGATAAGACTCGTCAATACGCTCTATCATATAATGAGCAGGTATATGCACATTTTCTAAAACTAAATCATGACTGGCAGTGCCGCGCATCGCCACACTATCCCATGTTTCACGAATCGACACACCTGCAGTATTAGCAGGCACAAGAAAAACAGCAGATTCATTTGTGCCTGCGATAGAAGCTGACACAAAAAAATAATCCAGTACTGGTGCCGCAGAAGTAAATGTTTTTTCTCCGTTTAATATATAATCACGGTCACCAAGAGCAGCGGTTGTTTTAAAAGCAGCTCCGCGAAGCGGGCTGCCCGCATTTCGTTCACTTGCTGCCGCATTCACAAGTTTTCCTTTTTGTATTTCCTCTGTTAAGAAATCCGCAATTTCTGGATTCCAATGATGGTACTCAGAATATTCCATTAAAATACCGGTATGCCAGCCAATTGAAAGACCTGTTGCTCCGCATCCTTTTGAAATCAACTCCTGGCACTGAACAAATTCCAGCAGTGTCATTCCACCGTTTTCCGGAAGCATCGCTTTCGTATATCCAATCTTTTTTAAATCTTCTACATTATCAAAAGGAAAAGAATTAAGCCTGTCTAAAGCAGGCTCTCTTCTTTGAAACACAGGGACAAGCGACTTTAATTCCTCTTTTAGTTTCAAAACCCTCTACCTTCTTTCTATTTAGCTTCTTTTATCGTACGAAGAAGCGCGATAGAACGCAAATAAAAAGAGTGTACCTTATTGGTACACTCTGGTTAATTAAGCCCGAGATACGTATGAGCCGTCTGTTGTATTGACAATTAAAACATCACCCTCATTGACGAAGAAAGGCACGTTTACAGAAAGACCAGTTTCCACAATAGCAGGCTTTGTGCCTCCAGATGCTGTATCGCCTTTAATGCCTGGTTCTGTTTCAATTACTTTTAGTTCAACAGTATTTGGAAGTTCAACACCAAGTGTTTCTGAACCAAACATCATGATTGACACTTCCATGTTTTCTTTTAAAAACTTTAATTCATATTCAATTTGTGCTGCCGGAATTTCAATTTGTTCGTATGATTCATTATCCATAAACACATGCTGATCGCCATTTGCATATAAGTACTGCATACGACGGTTATCGATTTGAGCTTTTTCTACTTTTTCACCAGCACGGAATGTTTTTTCCTGAATGGCTCCTGTACGAAGGTTGCGAAGTTTTGAGCGTACAAATGCTGCTCCTTTTCCAGGCTTTACATGCTGGAAATCAACTACTCGCCAAATGCTGCCGTCTACTTCAATTGTTAAGCCTGTACGAAAATCATTTACTGAAATCATGTGTGTGCCTCCTGGGGTTTTTACAAAATTATAAGTTCTTTTGGAGAATGCGTAAGCCGTTCATTTCCTTTGTCTGTCAATAAAATATCGTCTTCAATTCGAACGCCGCCAATTCCAGGTAAATAAATACCTGGCTCAACAGTTACAACCATGCCTGCTTCAAGAGGTTTTTCGTTCATAACAGAAAGCCTTGGACTTTCATGAATTTCAAGACCAATTCCGTGGCCGGTCGAATGGCCAAATGCAGGACCATAACCTTTTTCTGTGATAATATTACGAGCTACCGCGTCTGCTTCTTTTCCGGTCATTCCTGGTTTTATTTGATCTAAAGCGGCCATTTGCGCTTCTAAAACAATCGCATAAATTTCTTTTAACTGGTCCGAAGGCTCACCCACAGCAACTGTACGGGTGATATCTGAAGCGTAGCCTTTGTAAAAAGCACCAAAATCCAGTGTTACAAAATCGCCCGATTCAATTTTTTTATCAGTCGCAACGCCGTGTGGCAAAGCAGAGCGAGCTCCTGATGCAACAATAATATCGAAGGAAGAAGAAGAAGCTCCGCACTTTCTCATAAAAAACTCAAGTTCGTTCGATACATCTCTTTCCCTTGCTCCAGGCTTGAGAAAATCAAGGATGTGCTTGAACGCTGCATCTGCGATTTGACACGCTTCCTTTAATATCTTAATCTCTGGTTCTGTCTTTATCAAGCGCAAGTTTTCAATGATGCCAGCAACTGGTTTAAGCGTTCCGTTAAAATGATTTTGAAGAAGTTCAAACTCGTGATAAGAGAGATACTCTTTTTCAAACCCAAGCACCTGAACACCCAGTTTTTCAGCGTGTTCCATTGCTTCCTGTAAAATCGGTTTTGTATGCTGTACAATCGCAAACGCTTTCGCTTGTTTTTCAGCTTGCTCTGTATAACGGAAATCTGTAAAAAAAACCGCGTCACTTTGTGTGATAAGAACAGCTCCAGCCGTACCTGTAAAACCTGTTACATAGCGCCGGTTAAAAGCACTTGCAATAAATAAGCCATCCAGCCCTCTTTTCATAAGATCTGCTTGAATCTTTGCCAGTAAAGACATGTTTTAGCCCTCCCGTTTTAATAAAAAGTCGAGTGCCAATTCGTATCCAGTTAAACCAAAACCGCACAATTGCCCTGCAGCATAAGGTGCGATAACAGAATGGTGCCGAAATTCTTCCCGTGTGTGAATGTTTGAAATATGTACTTCTATAACAGGTACGCTGATACCTGCTACTGCATCAGCAAGGGCATAGCTATAATGTGTAAAAGCCCCCGGGTTAAAAACAATGCCGTTAAGCCCTTCATCCTCGGCAAGATGAAGCCTCTCAACAAGTTCTCCTTCAAAATTTGATTGAAAAGTCAGTACTTCTGCTCCTGCTTTTTCTCCTTGTTTTTTCACACGTTCTTCCAGCTCGGCAAGCGTTGTATACCCATAAATGTGAGGTTCGCGCTTTCCAAGCCTGTTTAAATTCACTCCATTTATTACCAGGAACCTTTTCATTCTTACGTCTCCCACCTATTGTTATTTCCTGAATAGTTTAGCATATTTTTTCTTTAACTGACTACTTTCCTTGCTCATGAACCCATGAAATTGTTGTACTGATAAACAAGCAATATCCTAAAAGCAAAGAAAACATGGTAACCAGGTTTAACGGCTCATGACTTATAAAGAAAAAAACAATAAAAAATAATAACACTGCACCTGCAATTCCTGTAAGGAAAGGCTTTTCTTTACTAGGCCATACATTGTATAATAAAGTAAGAAGAATAGATACCATAATTGGCAGTAAAAAAGCCAAGCCGTATTTCACAGAAACTGGCCAACGAAGAACGGAAAACGCCGAAAAAAAATTCCATTTTGAAAATCCGAGCGAATAGGACATCCAGTTAAATAATAAAAATAATAACCCTGAAACAATTCCAGTTTCAATAATTTTACGGTTAAAATAATCAGAATGTTTAGAATTGTTGTTTTGTTCCATTTTTTCCCTCCGGAACGTAAGACTTGCTTTTAATTTTTCCGTTTTACCGCTAAAATATGATTAATATGATAAATGAAAGAAGGAACCTTGAAATGAAGAATGAAAAGCCGGTTTATGGAGGTCAAGCCGTAGTTGAGGGTGTGATGTTCGGCGGTAAAAAACATACTGTTACAGCCGTCCGGCGAAACGACGGAACGATTGAATATTTTCACTTACCCCGCATTCCCCGACCTGCATTGCAAACCATTAAAAAAGTTCCTTTTCTGCGCGGAATTGTCGCCATTCTTGATGCCGCTGCAACAGGTTCAAAACATTTAAATTTTGCCAATGACCGCTATGATGTTGCACCTGGTGAAGAAAAAACGGAAACAGAAGAGCCCTCTAAACTCACTCTTATGCTCGGTGTGGCGCTTGTAGGCATTTTATCCTTCCTTTTCGGAAAATTTGTCTTTACGCTTGTTCCTTTGTTTTTGGCTGAGTTAACAAGGCCTGTTTTTTCAAGTGATATGTCCCAAATTTTAGTTGAAGGTTTTTTTAAACTTTTTCTGTTGCTTGTTTATATTTACTTTATTTCAATGACTCCGCTCATTAAACGAGTGTTCCAATATCATGGCGCTGAGCATAAAGTGATTAATGCATATGAAAATGGCCTTCCCTTAACTGTTGAAAATGTTCAAAGTTCATCTCGCCTTCATTACCGCTGTGGATCAAGTTTTATTTTATTTACCGTTATTGTAGGCATTTTTGTGTATATGCTTGTACCGACCGAGCCATTATATGTACGAGTACTAAATCGTTTAGCGCTCATTCCGGTTGTCCTCGGTATTTCCTTTGAAGTTCTGCAACTGACAAATAAAGTCCGCGATATTCCTGTTTTAAAACTGCTTGGTTACCCAGGGCTCTGGTTACAGCTATTAACAACAAAAGAACCCTTTGACGATCAGGTAGAAGTAGCAATTGCTTCTTTTGAAAAATTAATTTCCATTGAAGAAAGTGCTGGAAAAGGATTAAAAGCAGACGAAATTGTCTAATATGTAAGTAACACTAATTTCCGGGAGGTGGCTTTGATGAACGTCCGTAATGTTATCGTTTTTGTTATTTCCGCGCTTGCTGCCATTGGTATCGTGTCTTTGCTGATCACCTCTCCCGGGCAGCTTATGCGGCAGATTTTATTTGCTGTTGTCACAGTTGCTGTGGTCATGTTGTTATTCCGCCTTATGATGAAAAAAAATAACAACAGCAATAATGAAGACCGCGCTTATTCAAAAGCCGTAAAGCAATCCAAAAAACGCCATACCTCAAAGACAAGCTACAAGCCAAAAGCATCACGATCCATGTCTTTTTCATCTAAACCGAAAAAGAAGCCGTCACGCCGTAAGAAAGCCACACATTTAACTGTAATTGAAGGAAATAAAGGAAAACGGGGCTCTCGTGCTTCGTCTGAATAATACCTGTTAGGTTTCAAGGTGTTTCAGTTTATTATTTTTTAAAAAAAGCCGGCTCCTGAATAAGGAGCCGGCTTTTTTTATTTTTTATAGTCCGCACTTCAACTGGGCACCACAATTTGTACATGTGTTGCAGCCACCAAGCTCTTCAACTGTGCCTTTTCGGCAAACTGGGCATGTATTTCCCACTTCACTGCCAATTGTAACATTTGTTGAGCGCAGGTCTTGAATTGTATCAATTAAGACTACATGGTTTTCATGTTCTTTTGGAATTCTTTCTTCTTCATCCCAATTGTTTTCTTCTGCTTTTAACGTAAGAACTTGAGAATCACGGCTTCCGTCAACATATACGGTACCGCCTTTTGCTCCGCCTTTATAAAGACGTTCATACACACTTTCTACTTGTTCTACTGTATAGCCACGCGGTGCGTTTACCGTTTTTGAAATAGAACTGTCAATCCAACGCTGAATAACACATTGCACGTCAGCATGAGCTTCTGGTGCTAGTCCCATTGCTGTAACAAAATAATCTGGAAGCTGATTTGGATCTGCTTCTGGATGACGTTCTAGATATTCTTTCACGATATCTGCTTTTACCTCAATAAATTTCCCAAGGCGCCCGCTGCGGTAGTACGTAAACGAGAAATACGGCTCAAGCCCGGTACTTACGCCAACCATTGTTCCGGTTGATCCTGTAGGCGCCACGGTCAGCAAATGCGAGTTTCGAATTCCGTTTTCTAAAATCTCTTCACGCACATGCGCGGGCATTTTTTTCATATATCCTGTGTTAATAAATGAAGCACGCAGTTGCTTTGTTTCTTCAACTGTCTTTCCTTCTAAAAATGGAAAGCTGCCTTTTTCTTTTGCAAGTTCTACAGACGTTTCATACGCTGTAACAGCAATTGCTTCAAATACTTCATCAACCAATTTGTTCCCTTCTTCTGAGCCATATTCCTTTTCGCAGTAAATCAGCAAGTCAGCAAGTCCCATCACACCCAGGCCGACTCGCCGCTCACCAAGAGCCTGCTTACGGTTTTCCTCAAGAAAGTAAGGAGTTGCATCAATTACGTTATCTTGCATCCGCACACCTGTGCGGACCGTTTCTTTCAACTTATTGAAGTTAACTGTTTTTGTTTTTTTATCAGCCATTTCAGCAAGATTGACCGCCGCAAGATTACAAACTGAATAAGGCGCAAGCGGTTGTTCTCCACAAGGATTGGTAGCCACAACTTGCTGTCCATATGCTTTTGCATTTGTCATTTCATTTGCATTGTCAATAAAGAAAATGCCCGGTTCAGCTGAGTAAGTTGCGCAAACATTAATCAAGTTCCATAACTCTTTTGCTTTAATTTTACGATATACTCGGATTTCATGCCCCTGGCGTTCCCATTCACGCACATCGCCGACTTTATGCCAGTTTTCGTTGTAATAAGCCATTTCCTCTTTGCTGTATGTTTCAACTGCAGGGAAACGAAGATCGTATTCAGCATCGCTTTCCACAGCTTCCATAAACTCTTTTGTTAAGCAAATGGAAATGTTAGCGCCCGTTAAGAATTCAGCGTTATGTACGCTGTATGTGCCACCAGTCCGAAGCTTTTCTTCCGCCTCTTTAATAATTTCAGGACTGAAGCCCCCGAATCCAGGAATGTTCTTGTAATTAACTACTCCTTGATACATTTGTTCTTCTCTTTCTGTAAGAGGCGTGAATTTTAATTTATCTTTTGCTGCTTTTTTAATTTGGTCATCTTCTGTATTTTCTAATAAATAACGTAAAATTCTTGGGTTTTGCATTTTGGAAATAATGAACTCTACAATATCCGGGTGCCAGTCTGCCAGCATAATCATTTGGGCCACAACGTTACGTTGATTCGTTACATCAACTCTCTAAGTCACCCTAGAGTTCAGACCATATCTTACACTCGCTTGAGTGCCCTCGCACTTCGGAATCACTTGATTCCTACTCTACTCGCTTCCGTCATGATTGACGTGCTTTCGATGGCCGTTGAACCTTCTCCATTCCAGGAGCTTGGCTGCTGATTGTCTTTATCCACTTGCTGTTTTCAAGCATTCACGCCTACCGTTTCCAGTTACGTTGTAGCCAGCAAGTCATGTATGATGCTTTTCACATATTCAAAGTTATTGAGTATGTCATCTTCCCAAAAACGAACCATTTGATATCCATTACTTCGGGCAATCTCATTTTTTTCTTGGTCAATTTGGATTCTTTCGATTTGCCAATCTGCCGGCTCTGGATAGAACTTAGGATTAGCATGCCAATAGTCTCCGTCACATTCAATGATTAAATTTTGATTAGGAAGCACGAAATCATATTGTCTTTTTTTAAGAATGAATGAGTATCTGTATTCAACACCTAACTCTTGCAAGTGTTCTTCGATGACTCTTTCAATCCGCGTTTTTTGAAAGACTTGATTTTCCATTTGCTTCAACGTCGCTTGTCTAATCTTTTCAATGGTTTCTTCACTATAGACATCTGTCTTTCCACTATTCCACGACAACGTTTTATTCTCTCTTCTTGTCTTCGCTGTCTTTGTGATGATCTTTTTAAAATGTTTTTCCTTTTCCTCTGCACTCATAGCTTCGTGCCACAACTTAGCTGAATTGCTTTTTAGTAATTTCTTGCAATCCTTGCTGCACGTTTTTACTCTAAGGTCTTCATTGTCAAATTCCGTAGAGCAAACTTCACAGGCTCTCAGACGGCTTTTGCGCTGTCTACAAGAAGGGCAACAATAACTATTGGGCTTTCCTCTTGTTAACTTCACTTCGCCTTCACAGAGTTCATTGGAGCATTTTAAATCACCTGGTTTATAGTGGTGCTTTATCAGATATTCATCTAGTGTTAATCCATGTTCATTTTTCATATGTGATGTAAATCGACCTTGCTTGTTATGAGATATTTGGAATCCACAAATGTTACATTCTTGAGATTCTTTCGCATCATATGGCTTCATGTCACCCACCCTTTGTTTAGTATAAATATATTATACCTCTCTGGATGTAAGTTACCATGCGTTACCATAAAGAGTTTCCAGCAATTCAAGAGGTTATTTATAGACGTAGCTCGCTTATGCTGCTTTACCTCGTCTTGAGCCACCTTGCTCAACAAGATGCGTAAGCTTAGCAATGTCGTCCAGCCATGATACTGAGCCAGATGATTTTCCATTTACACCTTTTGCAAGTGTATTGCGTGGACGAAGAGTAGAACCGTTAGTACCTACCCCGCCGCCACGGCTCATAATTTCCATTACCTGTTTGCGGTGTTCAGAAATTCCTTCACGTGAGTCAGCAACAAACGGCATAACATAGCAGTTAAAGTACGTAACGTCCGTGTCAGCCCCGGCACCATATAACACTCGTCCAGCTGGAATAAAGTTTAAATTCACAAGTTCTTTGTAAAACTTATTAAACCATTCTTTTTTCTTTTCTTCTGTTTTTTCAACAGCTGAAAGACCCGCCGCATTCCGTTTTGCAATTTGCTCATAAAACACTTCCAGCGGTTTTTCAATCACATCCAGGCTTCGGTGGATAATGCCTGTTTCCGCTTCTTTTGGATCATCAATAGCACTTCGGAATTCTTCATCAATTAAAATAGATGCTTTTTTCGTTTGATGATCAAGTGACACTACAAATCCGGTACCGCGTGCTGGAAATTTTGGATCTTCTTTAATTGTTAAAACGACAAAATCGCCTTTTGTTAACGTAACTTTTTCCGTATCTTTAAAGGAATATCGGTCAATCATAACAAGGCGGGACACGCCTTTGTGGGTGATATTCATTTCTGGTGTAACAGGGAAAACCTGCGGGAAAATGCTGATGTCCTTGTTTAATTTGTCGACATTAAGCACCATTTGCTTGGTAGGCGTAGAAGACATGGAAACAACTCCTTTATTATTCTGTTGTTTAAAAAATGAAAACAAACACAATATATTGTGTTTGTTCTTGTTTAGTTATTCTACATATTGAGTGAGTATCGTCGTTTTGTCAAGCCATCCACTCTCTTGAAAAATCCCTGAACGCGCTTGGCTTCAAGGAAAACAGCAAAAAAATTTTATTTCTATTCGCTGCTGCATTGCCGGTAGAAATAAAACTATCTACGGAAATTCCATTCGTCGTTTTCATACCGTTCTTTTTGGAGAGCAGCGATTTGCTTGTTTTGGCTTTCAGTTAGTTTTAGCGGCTCAAGAACAATATTAAGCCCTTGTTCAAAGCCTTT
Organism: Domibacillus sp.; assembly: GCA_031177795.1. Lineage (GTDB taxonomy): Bacteria > Bacillota > Bacilli > Bacillales > Domibacillaceae > Domibacillus. The sequence continues at coordinate 4,502 of JAPSKG010000032.1, read as the reverse complement.
TTTAAACGCAATACGCGCTTCGTCCAACGTCACACGCTGGTTTCTCAATGCATTAATGGCAACTGCTTTGCTCCTGAAAGCTTGCTTCATACGTTCCTTTACCCGTTCACTTGGATAATGAAATAAACTAAATAACTTTTCTTCGTCAATATCAAGCAAAATAGATCCATGCTGCAAAATAACGCCTTTTTGTCTTGTTTGTGCACTTCCAGCAACTTTTCGTCCTTCTACCACGAGCTCATACCAGCTTGGTGCATCAAAACAAACACTTGAGCGAGGATTTTTTAAACTTGCTTTTTCTTCTTCTGTTCTTGGTATGGCAAATTCTGCATTAAGGCCCAGCGCTTTAAATCCTTGCAATACTCCTTCGGAAATAACCCGGTATGCTTCTGTTACACCTGTAGGCATTTCGGGATGGTCTTCATTCACAATAACGCTGTATGTTAGCTCATGTTCGTGCAAAACGCCTCTTCCGCCGGTTGGTCGCCGGACAAACCCCAAATCGTATTTATTTAGTGCCTCGAAATTAACTTCTTTTTCTGCTTTTTGAAAATAGCCGATTGACAGTGCAGCCGGCTCCCATCCATAAAATCGAACCACCGGCGGGATTTCCCCTTTACTGTGCCAGTCAAGCAACGCTTCATCCACCGCCATATTGTAAGATGCACTTTGGTTTCCAGTGTCAAGAAATGCCCACGTTTCTTTTGTCATTTGAACGCCTTCTTTTCAATATAAATTCCTTCAATTAGTCTAACAAATTGAAATGAAATTTCAAAGGCGAACAGTCTTCTTTTTTAAGGAGAATTTTCTTTCCATCTGCTGACCGTATAGATATAATAAAAGAAGCAGTTTATTCGAAAGGGGAACACGACGTTGCTTTATTCTATTGCCGCAGTACTTGGAGCGATTATATTATACGCGCTCTTTATGTATATTTCTCAAAAACGCGCGGTAAAGCCGCTCAGCCAAGAAGAATTTATACAGGGATACCGGAAAGCACAGTTAATTGATGTACGAGAACCGAACGAATATAACGGAGGCCATATTCTTGGCGCACGCAACATTCCTGTCACGCAAATGAAACAACGCATGAAGGAAATTCGTTCTGACAAACCCGTTTATTTATACTGCCAAAGTGGTCTCCGAAGCGGCCGTGCTGCACAAATGCTTTATAAAAAAGGATACCGCGAAATTTACCATCTTCAAGGCGGCTTTAAAAAATGGACAGGAAAAGTAAAAGCAAAATAAAAAAACAGCCCTTTATAGGGGCTGTTTTTTTATTTTCAACAATAATGAGGGGTTTTTCTGCCCTTTTTGCACAAAACCAACAGGGGCTTTTTCTACTATTAAAGCTTTTTTCTTTTCATGTATGTCAAGGTTAATCAAGGACATACTAGTACTGTTTTCATTCTTCTATCCCTCAAAAATGAAAGAAATCAGCAAGCAACTTTATGTGAAAGGAGCATTCTGCCTATGAAACCATCTATTTTGTATGATGACTCGTGGGAAAAAACGCTGAATGAACAAATGAATGCATCTCTTCATCCAAGCAGCTGGCCGCTTTTTTCTTTAACAGCTGAAACAAAACAGCGTATTATTCCGACTGAATTTCATGGTCTTTTAGCGCCCAACTTTCTTCCACAGATGCAGTTTCTTCCTCACCAAATTGAAACCGCTAAAACCGTGATGGAAGAAATGAATGGGACGGCTATTTTAGCGGACGAGGTAGGTCTTGGGAAAACGATTGAAGCCGGACTTGTTTTAAAAGAATATATGCTGAGAGGACTTGTTTCCCGCACTCTCATTTTAACCCCGGCTTCTCTAGTAAACCAATGGGCAAAAGAACTGCGTGACAAGTTTCAAATTTACTCACTTGTTCAGCGCAAAAAGCCAGATTGGTCCTGGAATGGTGTTCAAATTGCTTCCATAGATTCAGCCAAACAGCTGAAATATGAAAATGATTTATTAGATTCGCTATTTGATATGATCATTATTGATGAAGCTCACCGTTTAAAAAACCCTGCAACAAAAAATTATCAGTTTGTCAGCCGCTTGCAAAAAACGTATTGTCTTTTATTAACCGCTACTCCTGTTCAAAACAATGTGGATGAATTATTCCATCTTGTTTCACTGCTAAAACCGGGTTTATTTGGCAACAATGCTTTTTTTAATGAACGCTTTAAAAAAGGAAAACGGTCTGTTTATGATCAAGACGCGTTTCATGCTCTTTTGAAAAAAGTGATGATTCGAAATTTACGTGATGAAACAAGCCAGAAAACAGTGAAAAGATTTGTTCAAACCATCCGGATTACGCCTACTAAAGAAGAAAAAGCTTTTTATGATTCACTGGCGGGCTGTTTGCCCAATTCCATAACTTTGCTTACCCTGCAGCGTGAAGCTTGCAGCAGCAAATACGCTGCATTGGCTACTTTAAAGAAACAAGAAGGCTTTAACCAAACAGAAACTGCTTTGATCGCTGAATCCATTAAACAAAATTCAAAAGCCGAAAAAGCTTTAGAGATTGTAAAAGAACATAAAGAAAAAGCAATTATATTTACTCAATACCGGGCTACCCAGCAGTACTTAGAACTTTTTTTTCGTGCAAATGGCATTCCCGCTGTTTCTTTTCAAGGAAACTTTAAAAAAGGGAAAAAAGATTGGATGATTGAGCTTTTTAAAGGCCCTGCTCAAGTGTTAATTGCAACAGAAGCTGGAAGTGAAGGTTTAAATTTGCAATTTTGCCGCCATTTGATTAACTTTGATTTGCCGTGGAATCCAATGAAGCTGGAACAGCGCATTGGCCGTATTCACCGTTTCGGCCAAACACAAGATGTATATATTTACCACTTAGCTTATGAACAGTCGGTAGAAGACCGAATGCTTACATTGCTTCAAGAAAAAATAAATCTTTTTCAATCAGCCATTGGAAAACTAGATGATATTTTGGACCAAAATTGGGTAGAAGAACATATTTACGATGCATTTCAAAAATCAAAAAGCATCGGAGAATGGGAAATTAAAATGCAAAATCTCGCTGCAGTATTGGAGTGATAAACTTTGATGACTTTTCTTCATTCATTTTTTTCTGCTTGTGGATGCACAATTTTAAATCAAACAAATCAGTCGCTTTCTATTCAATTAACAGAGGATGCAGACCGCTCACTTATGAACCGTCCGTTTTATTGGCACTACAAAGATAAGCTTCAGCAAAAAGGAGAGCCACTGGCCATTACTTTTTTTACAGAAGATCCTGGTCGGCCTCTTAAGCAAATGGAAGAATACATTAACTTTGGTTCTCCGCGCTTTCATCAGCTTCTCTCTTACGCTCAAAAAAACTCTTCCTTTGTAAAGTTATATGAGCAGTGTGAAACAAACGGAATTTTACAGCTTGAGCCATGGCTTTTTGTTAATTTTCATCTTTCTTATGAAGCAAATGGAAAAAAAGAAAAAATAGTTCCTTTCGCTCTTCACTTGATCAGCGGAAGGATTACAAAAGATTTTTCTTCCAAACTGCCCTCTCTTTCCCTGGAGCAGACAATATCTCCATATCATTATGTGTTGTCTCCTCTTATTACTCCTGTTAGCGGAGTAAAAAGGCTGTTAAAGTTTTTGATGAATGAGCTTGAAGGAGAAAATCATGAGTGGGCATCAATTGCTAAAGAAAAGCAAAAAAATGAACTGCTGCTTCTTCGCTCTTTTTTTGATGAAACAGCTGAAGAAAATGAACAATTCCAACGTGAAAAAGCAGCTATTGTACGCCGTTTTGAGCCCGTTATCCGTATCTCTGTGTTGAATGGAGGGTTGTTTTACTTATCAAGACAGCATAATGATTAAAGCTCAACTCTCTTGAGTATTGCTTCTTGTTCAAGATTATAATAAAAAGCAGCTTGGAAGGTGCGGTTTTCTAATAATGTCATAATACGAATTTGTGTTTCCTTTTCGGAAACTTCATTGATTTCAACTTTTGTTGTTCCTTTGTTTGTTTGAAAATCAAATGAAGAAAGCTGACTTTGTTCAAATGCTTTCCGTAATGCAATGATTTCTACAATACGCAGCTCATAATATTCTGTTAAGTATTCAGCAGAGTTAGTTTTTGAAACCACACCTTCTGATGCTGAAACCGATGCTGTAAGAAATAAAAGCAAAATAAAAAAAGCATGCGGATAAATTACCCCTGTTTCATTTTCAATTGCCTGGCTTGTAAAGCGGAGAAATAGAAGCGCCCTCTTTTTCGCCGTTTGTAAAAAAAACATGGATATATAATTTCCCTCCTTTTATTGAAAAAAATGCATCTTTTACATTTTGAAGCATAATTTCATGACCCTGGCCATTTATCTGCCTCCTTATTTTATCTTCATATTTACTGACTGAAATGATGGAATCATTTTCGCCTAAAGAAAAGTACTGCAACTTTCCCCCATACAGGTGCCAGTTTTTTGAGGCATGCAGTTCATCGCGAAGTTGAATAATAAACAACTCCCATTCTGCATTTTTCTCAATTT
>JAPSKG010000031.1 GCA_031177795.1 Domibacillus sp. | reverse complement strand
CATTGTAACAGCCGGCAAAAGAACAGGCGTTAACACAAGGATGGCCGGCGTTAAATCCATAATCATGCCAACAAACAACACAATCAAGTTAATGACAACTAACAGCATAAGCGGGCTGCCGGTAAATGGAGCCAGCACTTCAGATACAACCGCCGGGATCTGGGCAATGGAAATTACCCATGCTGACACCATTGCTGCTGCCACAAGAAACATGACGATACTTGTTGTCCGGGCGGCATCAATGAGCACTTGATAAATTTTTTTCATATCCAACTGGCGGTAAACAAACAAGCCGACAAACAGCGCGTACATGGCGGCCACTACGCCCGCTTCAGTTGGAGTGAAAATTCCGCCCCGCAGCCCGCCGATAATAATAACCGGAAAAACAAGCGACCATGAAGCATTTTTGGTTGCAGCCAGCATTTCTTTTGCAGATTTGCGCGGAGCTAATTCCGCTTTTTCTTTACGTGACACAATGGACCAAACAATGATGAGCCCCGCACCCATCATAAGGCCGGGCACAATTCCCGCAGTAAACAAAGACGTAATGGAAACACCGCTCGTTACGCCAAATAAAATCATCGGGATGCTGGGCGGAATAACCGGCGCGATAATGCCGCCCGAGGCAATTAAGCCTGTTGCACGGTTTCGGTCATACCCTGCTTTTACCATCATCGGAATTAAAACTGCCCCAAGTGCGGCTGTGTCCGCTACAGCCGAGCCAGATAACCCGGCAAACAAAACAGCCGCAATAATCGCAACATACCCCATTCCTCCGCGAATATGGCCGACAATGGCCATAGCAAAATTAATAATGCGCGTTGACATTCCCCCTGCATTCATCAATTCTCCGGCCAGGATAAAAAAAGGAACAGCGAGAAGCGCAAAACTGTCTGCACCATTGATTAAATACTGGGCAACAATTTGGCTGTCAAAAACGTCAAGATACAGCATCATCACCACACTGCTGACTAACAGAGCAATCGCGATCGGCAAGCCAAGCGCCATAATGGCAAAAAGCGAACCGAGAAACAAACCGAGCGACATATTAATTCACCTCTTTTACTTTTTGAGAATCAAACACAATGGTTTCTTCCGTTTCCCGGGCAGCCGGAGGAATTTTATCGCCGCGCAAAACGCTTATTGTCTGGATAATCACGGTGACTCCCATTCCAATGGCCAGCACAATCCCGCTTGCATACACAACGGCCAGTGGAATGCCTGTTGCCGGCGCCCTGCTTGTTGTACTGCTTACAGTCATAAACCAGCTTCCTTTTAAAATAAGCCAAACAACCATCAGCGTAATGCCATTTGCAAGGACGGTCACCACTTTTTTCGGGACACCGGTTAACCTGCCCGCCAGCAAATCAACGTTTATATGCTGATGATTTTTCAGCGCGGTGACAGCTCCTAAAAACACAAGCCAGATATACAAATAGCGGGAAATTTCATCCACGCCTGTGATCCCGGAGTTAAACGCATACCTTAGCACCACATTGCTAAACACCAAAATGGACATCACGGCCAGGTTGACCGCCATCACTGCATTGATTACTTTGTCAAAAAACAAGCCTGCCTTTTTCATCCGTGTCGCCCTTTCTCAAGAAAAGAAAGCTAAGGCGTACAGATTCCTTAGCCTGCTTTCTTTTCTGTGCTTATTTTGTTTCGCTTACAATTTGGTCAACAAGCTCTGCGCCCACTTTTTCCTTATACTGTTCGTAAATCGGCTCTGCTTTTTTTTCAAATTCAGCCAGCGCTTTATCCGACAGCTCCGTTACCTTCATGCCTTTTTCTTTTAAAATGGCGTATGCTTCTTCACTTTCCTTTTGGTTTAACTCTCGCTGATAGTCACGCGCTTCGGCAGCCGCTTTTTGCACAATTTCTTTTTCTTCGTCAGATAAGGTATCCATAAATTTCTGGCTGATCATAAACACGCTTGCATTGTAGATGTGCTGCGTTTTAGTCAGGTAATCCTGCACTTCAAAGAAATTTCCTGTTGTCACGTTTCCAACCGGGTTTTCCTGTCCGTCGACTACTTTTTGCTCAAGAGATGTAAACAATTCTGTGTATGCCATTGGTGTTGGATTGGCGCCGAACGTTTTCCACAAATCCACATGCAGCTCGTTTTCAAGCGTCCGGATTTTTAATCCTTTTAAATCATCAACAGATTTTACTTCATGCTTGTTATTGGTTAAATCACGAAAGCCATTTTCCCAGTAATTCAACCCGGCAATTCCCTCGTCTTCAAGCCTGGCAAGCATGTCTGTCCCAATTTTTCCATCAAGCACTTTATACGCTGTTTCTTCATCTTTAAACAAATACGGAAAATCAAATACAGTAAATTCCGGAACAAATCCAGCAATTGGCCCTGTTGACATGGTTGTTCCTTGAATCGAATTCATTTTCAAGCCTTCAAACACAACCCGGTCACCGCCAAGCTGGCCGTCCGGGTACACTTCTACTTTAATCGAGCCGCCAGTTTCGCTTTCAACAATTTCCTGGAACTTATATAAACCTTGTGTTAATGAGCGGTCTTTTGACGTGGCAACGGCCATTTTCATTGTTTTTGCTTTAGCCGAATTTCCAGATGCACTTTCACTTTTTTCCGAGCAAGCAGCCAGCATTACCATCATTAAAGCCAGTACGAAGTTCATCCACTTTTTCATTGTCTTACCTCCTCAATTTTTAACAAAAGACAGCGCTTTCAACTGATCGTCTCTTTTTAGATCGATCTAAAAATAAACCAGGGAAATTAGATCGATCTAATAAAATTCGCTGTGCAGGCTTTTTTCTATCACCGCAACGAAGAAAGCGCTTTTATTTTTCTTATAATAGCGTAAGGTTTTCGGAATTTCAAGGCTATTTCAACTATTTTTTAAATTAAATAAATTTTTCTGCTTTTTTAATCGTTCCTTCTACCAAACTTCGCAAATCGCTTGTTGCCCGGCAAAGCCCGTAAAACAAAGGAAAAAGCGGTACTGGCCGGCTCTTTCCTTTTGCTTATTTCTTTTCACCCAAAACATTTTAAGTTTTCGGAAAACCCTGTTTCCAATTTTGTTTGAATGAGATTTTACTTTTTTATAAAGACAATCATCTTAATAACGTCAATGCTGTTTGTTCATCTATGATTAGCGTGTGCAGGTACTCGCCTTTTAAAGCTGCTTCCAGGGCTTCCGCTTTGTAATTGCCTTCAACTACCGCAATTACATGTGGAATTCGCTTTAAATCCTGTAATGGAAGCCCAATAATCCGTTCATTTAAATCTCCTTCAATTGGAAAACCATCTTGATCAAAAAATCGTGAGCCAATATCGCCAACTGCGCCTGCTTTTCTTAATTTCTGTATATCTTCTTCTTTTAAATACCCGATTTCTGTTAAAGTTGAATTTTTATAAGGGCTTCCCATTCCTATTAACGCCACTTCTACATTTTTTCCTTCTTCAAGAATCGCAGAAATATCTTCCATGGCAGAAAGCCGTTCTTTTAGTTCCTCTGTTTCCAAAATAGCCGGTGCATACAAATAAGAACAGCTGCCATTCATTTTTTTGGCAAGTTCATAAGCAAGCTGGTTTGCATGGATCTCTACTTTTTTAATTCCCATTCCTCCAAAAAGCGGAACAATTTTTATATTTTCTCGTCGTTCAAACGGATATTCTTTCACTACTTGTGCAAGAGTATGCCCCCACGCGATCCCAAATTTGCGGATAGAACGATCTAGCGTTTGAGACAGGTATTGAGCTGCTCCTTGCCCTACTGCTTTTCTGGTCATTTCGGCTGAAAATCCCAATGTAGGTACAACGACTACTTCTCTTAAGCTATAACGGCTTTCGATTTGTTTTTCCAGCTCGACTGTATGCTGGCTTTCATCTTTTATATAGACATCCACTACTCCTTCATCCTTTGCTCTTTGAAGCAACTTGGAAATAACCGGACGGGAAATGCCCACTTTTTTTGAAATTTCCTGCTGCGTCCATCCATCTATGTAATATAAATTTGCTATTTTAACAAGCTGCCGCCGTTCTGCCCAGTTCAACATACGAATCGCCTCGTTCATTTTCTTTTTATTATAAAACAATAAGAGGCAAATGCGAACATTTGCCGTATTGATAAAAATCCTCTTTGACTCTGGTGTTTTAATTATATGAAAAAAAGCATCTGCACTCAAAATCAGATGCTTTCACCAGGGCATGAAAAAACCTGGTCTGTGTATTATATGCTTCGGCTAAATACAATGTTGGTTCCTGGCTTTATTGCAGGTGCCGGTTTAACATCAACACAAATATGGCCGGGAAGATCGGATGAACTGGCTCCGTTAAACTTTAAAGTGGCATGGCCTAAATCTCGAATTGTATCATTTGCCGTGTCTCCGACAAAGTGTATTTTATACTGCTCCTCTCCAATTGTTAACCAATCGCCGGCTTTGATCGCATCTGCCAATTCTGTTTTTTCATGAACAAAGCAAATATCCCGCAGTTCAGGCGGTGCCGTGTCATTAAAAATAACCATCATATCTTCTTTCAAGAGCTCTTCCGCCATTGTGCCGATTTCAATGATTTTCGATTCATACAGTTTTTCCATTTGGTTTCATCTCCTTATTGCGTTCTGTTATCTTCTCCGGTTTCCCCGCTGCCTGTATGCAGGCAGCGGGAAGGTTATTATAGCCGTATTTTAAATGGCTTTTATCTCCAGTCCGGCAATACGACGCTTTTCACGCCTGTTTTTTCCTTGCTTGCTAAAAAAGCATTTTGTGTTTCATCAAGTTTAAACCGGTGGGTAATAAACGTGGAAAAATCAACAAACTTGTTGTCTATCCATCGTACTGCTTCCCTGTGATCGGATTTAGAGGCGCCGTGAACACCAGAAATTTTCAATTCTTTGTAAATGATTTGATTGGTATCCATCTCTGTTTTTTTTCCTTTCGGAAGTCCGGCAAAAAACAAAACATGCCCTTTTTTCTTCACACAGCTTAACGCTTGGCTTTGGACTTCACTCGATGGTGCGGTAATAATAGAAAAATCACTTCCATGTCCATTTGTTTCTTCTAGAATTCGCTGGACCGCGTTTTCTGCTACCGGGTCGATACAAACATCTGCTCCTAAACTTTTGGCAAACTCTCTGCGCCCTCTTGAGCGCTGGACAACGATAATTTTTCCGGCACCCATTCTGCGAAGCGCTGCCACAAACATACAGCCAATGGCACCTGCTCCAAATACAACGGCCGTCTCACCGGCCCTGATCGATAGTTCCCTTAAGCCGCTCATTACACACGAAAACGGTTCAGACAAGCTGGCTTCTTCAAAAGAAGTATTTTCACTAAATTTGCAGATCGACCCGTTTTCAACCATTGTCCGGTTTAATAAAACGTATTCTGCAAACCCGCCGTCATACTGATAGCCGATTGTCCAGCCATGTAAACAATGATGCCCCAATCCTTCCTGGCAATAATTACACAACCCGCAAGGTATATGAGCGCCTAAAGCGACTCTGTCTCCAATGTTAAAACAATCAACAAAAGCGCCTTTCTCAACAATTTCTCCAGCTATCTCATGGCCCATTACTCTGGGCAAAGAAACTCTGGCGTCTCCATTTTGATAAATACGAAGGTCTGATCCACATACTCCAACAGATTTAACTTTTAAAAGCACGCTGTGATCGTCCACTTGAGGAATGTTTTTTTCGCATACTTCTAGTTTGGATATATCAGTAAGAGCTACTGCTTTCATTGTGCATCCTCCTTCAAATTACTTAATTTCAACCTGCTCAAAACGAAGAGATTTTTTGTATTCTCTATCAAACATCAATTGCTCATCAAAAAGCTGCTTTTCATCCCAGCCAAGTTTATCCGAAAACTGGGCAGCAACAATGTTGATGATGGCTGGAATACTTTCTCTTTTAAACAAAAGATAGCCGGTGCGCCGGTCAAAAAAGTCAGTCAGCCGCATGGCCATTTCATGTTCGATGGCATAACAAGCTTCTGCTGCCGCTAAAACTTCGCTTACGTCAGCATTTCTATGTTTCTGGGAAGCGAAAAGTTCTTTAAACACATCAAGTAACACCCATATATTAGTGCCGTATCGATAAACAAACTCAACTGCAGCAGAGGATGGAATATTCAACAGTCCGCATTCTTTTTCCACATCTTTCACTAACATTTCGACTTCTTCATTTGACTGAAACTTCCCGCCTGAAAGCTTTATCCCCTCCGTTACAGTTGGAACTTTTTCAAGCTTTCCTTTGTTCAGCAAATAATCCACTACTCTCTCAGCCATCTTTCTGTACCCTGTCAGCTTTCCGCCTGCGATTGTAATCAGGCCGGAATCCGATTCGAAAATTTCGTCTTTACGGGACATTTCAGATGGCGGCTTTCCTTCTTCATGAATTAATGGACGCAGCCCAGCCCAGCAAGAAGTAATATCTTTTTGTTCAAGGTTCACATCAGGAAACATTGTATTTACACAATCCAGTAAATAATCCACATCACTTTGCTCAACAAATACATCGTCAAGATCGCCGTGATAATCTGTTTCTGTGGAACCAATATACGTACAGCCGTCTCTTGGAACAACAGCTATCATACGGCCTGCCACATCATAATAAAGCGACTCATTAACCGGAAACTTATGGAATGGGACAACAATGTGGATTCCTTTAGTCAGATGAAGCTTTTTCCCTTTAATTTCTCCCTCTATAGCCCGGACTTTATCAACCCACGGTCCGCCAGCATTGACAATGTATTTAGCGTAAATTTCAACTGTCTGCCCCGAGATTAAATCTTTGGCGATAACCCCAATCACTTTTCCTTCATGATCGGTAATAAAATCTGTCATTTTCGTGTAATTGCATAGATAAGCGCCGTGCTCAAAAGCTGTTTTGGCCACTTCCATTGTTAGCCGGCTGTCATCTGTCCGGTATTCGATGTACATGCCTCCGCCGCTTACTTGTTCCCTGCTCAATAAAGGTTCTTGCTCAAACACTTCTTTTTTTGAGAGCATCACATGTCTTTCATGTTTTTGAACTCCTGCCAGCTTGTCATATGTTGATAATCCCAATTTTAAAGTGACTTTATTAAAACTTCCGTTTTTAACAATAGGAAACAACATGTTAACCGGGATAACCAGGTGCCTGGCGTTTTTATGCACAATCGCACGTTCACTCCCTACCTCTCTCACAAGACTTAAATCTCCCGTTTTTAAATATTTAAGCCCTCCATGTATTAGCTTCCCGGACTTGCTGCTTGTTCCAGAACCAAAATCACTTTTCTCAATCAAGCCAACTTTACAGTTTCTTGATGCTGCATCTAAAGCAATTCCGGTTCCGGTTATTCCTCCGCCTATTATAAGAATATCAAGTTCACAATGAGTCATTTCTTCGAGCATTTCATTTCTTTTTTGAGCAGAAAAATGCTGGTTATTTTTTAACACTTCCATCCCTCCAAAACAAATGTCTTTACCTTGTGCATTTTCAATTAAACACTTTCGGCTTAATTACTCTTTTCTTTTGACTCTTGCTCTAAATTGATCCAGCGTAATAGCAAGTAGCACGACAATGCCGACAATTACCCGCTCCCAGTAAGCTGAAATACTCAACAAAACAATCGCATTTGCCAGTACGCCCATTAAGGCAGCACCAAAAATAGTACCGATAATTTTGCCCTGGCCTCCCATCAAGGAAGTTCCGCCAATAATGGCAGCTGTGATCGAAGCCATTAACCATCCTTCGCCAATTTGAGGCTGTCCGGCACCTAATCGAAGCATCATTAAAACGCCCGCTAATGCGGCAAATGTTCCAGACAGGGCATAAACCATAATTTTCGCCCGGTCAATGCGTATCCCTACCAGTTTTGCAGCCGATTCATTGCCGCCAATCGCGTAAATATGTCTTCCAAAAGGAGTAGAAGTTAATATATAAATCAGCGCAATGCCTAAAAGGATCATAATGATGCCCGGCACTGGCGCCGGCCCAACCATTCCCTGACCTAAAAACAATACGTTTTGCGGAATTCCCGAAAGGGGCCAGCCCTGGGTAATAACCATAATGAACCCGAAGAAGATTTCACCCATCGCTAACGTGACAATAAAAGGATTTAAATTCAACTTTGTTATGAGCATCCCGTTAATCGAGCCGCAAAGAGCTCCGAATAAAAGGCTAAGAACCAAACAAATATAAGGGTTAAACCCTGTGTTCAGCATAAGCCAGGCGCTAATGATTCCAGACAGTCCGGCTATTGCTCCAACTGAAAGATCAATGCCTCTTGTTAAAAGCACTAACGTCTGCCCCATGGCAATGATGGCCACAAATGAAAACTGCCTTACTAGCACACCCATGTTATAGGAATCGGCAAAACTGGGTGCTATAAATGTCAACAGCAAACACATGCCAATTAAAACGCCGAATATGCCGCTTTCAGTAGAATTGAATACTTTTCCAAGTTTTGCAGCAGGCTTCAAAGTTGGAATCGCTTTACTTTCCATCTCCATTTTCATGCTGGCTCCCCCTTTTAAATAAGTTAGTTTAATGCCACTTTCAACAGTTCTTCCTGCGTTGTGTTCTCAGCTTCAAAAAATCCTTTCGATTTTCCTTGATGCATCACCATAATGCGATCAGAAAGGTTAATAACTTCTTCAAGTTCCGATGAAATCATAATGACCGCTAACCCTTGATCAGCAAGCCTGTGAATAAGGTCATGGATTTCCGCTTTTGCGTTTATATCTATACCTCTTGTTGGCTCATCAAGAATTAACACCTTAATATCTTTAGCTAACCAGCGCGCCAAAATCACTTTTTGCTGATTTCCCCCGCTTAACAGTCGAATGTGTTTTTCAGGAGACGACGTTTTTACCTTCAGCTCTTTTATATACTTTAAAGCTAACGCTTCTTCGTTTTTCCGGTTGATCCGTGTAAGCTTCGTCATGGTAGGCAACAGCGGCATGGAGATGTTTTCTCTTATAGATGTAATAGGAAAGATGCCTGATTTTTTTCTTTCTTCGGGTACATATCCCATTCCAAGATCAATAGCTTTTTTAGGCGATTTGATTTTAACCCTGGATTCATTCCAATAGATTTCTCCCCTGGATGCTACGGTTTCACCAAAAATAGCCCTTACTAGTTCTGTTCTTCCAGAACCAACCAGTCCTGCTATGCCCAGAATTTCTCCTTCATGAAGAGTAAAACTAATGTTTTGAAATTCACCGTCTCTTCCTAAATTGTTTACTTTTAAAACACTTTTTTTGTTTAACTGTTTTTTACGGTTTTTCTTTTGAGTTTTAAATTCTCTTCCAACCATTAAATTAATAATTTCATCTTTGTTCGTATTTTTCATATCCATCGTCGTAATTAAATTGCCGTCCCTCATCACTGAAACTCTGGAAGAAATTTGCTCAATTTCTTCCATGTGATGTGAAATAAAAATAATTGATTTTCCTTCTTCTTTTAATTGAAACAAAATAGCAAACAGCTTTTGCGCTTCTTGAAAAGTAAGAGCCGCTGTTGGCTCATCCAAAATTAATATATTGGCTCCAAAAGCCAAGGCCCTGGCTATTTGCACAAATTGCTGGTAAGCGCTTCTTAATGTGCCGACTTCTGCTTTTACGTCTAGCTGGACACCTATTTTTTCTAAAAACTCTCTCGCTTTTTGTTCGGTTGCTTTCCAATCAATTTTCGGGAAGCCTGGCTTTCGCTGCTCCATTCCAAGAAAAATATTTTCTGCCACCGACAAATTAGGTGCCAGATTTAACTCTTGAGGAACGATGCCAATTCCTAAAGACAGAGCAGTTAATGGAGAATCAATGGACACCTTTTTCCCATCCATAAAGATTTCTCCGCTGTCGGGCTGCTGCAGTCCCATCATTGTACTAACCATTGTACTTTTTCCTGCTCCGTTTTCCCCCACAAGAGCGTGGATCTCTCCTGCTTTTAAATCAAAATTTATTTCATTAAGCGCTTTTACTCCCGGAAAACTTTTGCTAATGTTTTTCATCATAAACACGGATTCATGGCTCACTTTTCTTCCTCCTTTCAAGATAAGGGTTTAAGAAACAACCAGGATCATTTTATCCTGATTGTTTCTTCTATTAAATTTTTTATTATTTTAGTAGTTTAAAGTACTCAGCGTATTCTTCTTGCTTTTTTTCATAGTCTCCCAGATTATCTTTTGTCACAACGTAAGAATCGATTTCATCAATTTCCGGAACAGATTCTCCATTTGCCAGCGCAACCATGTGCTCAATCGCTTTGTAGCCAATGTCTGGCACATTTTGAACGACCGTGGCAGTTACTACACCTTCTTTTAAATATTTAATGGTTTCTGGATCATCATCCATTCCCATAATCAATACTTCTCCTGCTTTTCCTGCGCTTTTCACAGCGCGCGCAGCACCTACTGGATTCGCAGCATTGTTTGCAAAAATTCCTTTTACATTCGGGTGAGCTTGTAAAATATTTTCTGTTAAAGAAGCAGCTTTTACTAGATCATCGTTGTCTGCTTGTTCCGCTACAATTTTGATGTCCGGATATTTAGCCATTACTTTTTTAAAGCCCTCTACCCGTTCTTTATGGCTAGGGGCACCCAGTGAACCGAGAAGAATCGCTACTTCCCCTTTATAATTCATTTGTTCCGCCATTAATTCAGCGAGCACTTCTCCATCTTTGTCATTATGATTATTCCCGATGTACAAAGCTCTTTTGCTGTCTGCTGCATCAGCTTCAAACGTAATAATCTTTGTTCCATTGTCAACAGCTTGATTGATAATTGGCGTTGTAGAGGACGGGTCAAGTGCCGCTACTGCGATAACATCCGGCTGCTTGGAAATAGCGGACTCTACTTTTTGGCTGTGAACCACGATATCTGCAGTTGGCGGCGCATCCCATTCAAATTCAATATTGATTCCTTTTTCTTTATAATCCTCTACTGCCCCTAAAGCGCCTGCACGAACTGATTCATACCATGGGTGAATCAATTTCGGGACAAAAACAAATTTATAATTGTCTTTTGGGCCTTCCTGTGCCTGGCTTGATTGTGAACCTGACGAAGTTTCGCCACTGCATGCTGAAAGCAATAATAAAAGAATCAAACCTGTTATCATTGTGAAGCTATTTCTTTTTAGGCGGTTAAACGATTTCATTTTTCATTTCCTCCCCTTTTCCAATAATAGCGCTTTCATTAATGAGGTTTATTAAAATAGCGATTCTTTTGTTATCACCCCCTTTACTTATAGGTTTACAATGAAAAAAAGGTCTAATGGACAAAAAGACAATGATCAATATACAAGTGAAATCCTGCTTAAAAGCCTGCGAGTTTTGCTCCGCCATAGGCGATAAGCACACATACAACACTGGTGATTAACCGGCTGTAGGCAACCGCTTTAAGACCGGCACGCACTGTTTTTTCTTCACAATTGCTCATTGATAACGCTGTTGGCAAAAAGTCGCATCCCACCTGGACATTTGTTGCAAAAAGCGCAGGAAACAGCCAAATAAAATCAATATTCCCTTGTGCTATTTCGTAGCCCAGCAAAACAATAAGCACTTGCCCGAGTGTAGCTCCTGCCCCTAAGTAGTTTGAAAAAATCGGAATGGAAAAAAGGACGGCCATAATCAAAAGACCAGGCAAATTTCCCATCGAATAGTAAACAATGTTTGACAGCACTTTTTCTAAGTTAAAGAAAGAAAAAGAACCAATAAGAACGGAAACACCCAGCATCAAGGGCAAAACATGTGTTAAAAATGAATTTACTGCTTCCTTGCCTGCCTGGTAAAGGAAACCCATGCCGTAGGACAAAAGAAAAGCCGGAAACGTCAGCAGCTTCAATAACTTTTTTTCTTTTTGTCCACTCTCTACACTTGAATGAGAAGAAAATGTTTTTTCAGCTTGAAGGTTTGTGGTTTTTTTTTCACTTTCTTCATGATCGATATCATGGGAACCGTTAGACATGTTCACTTCATTCACGGTTACGCCAGAGACAAATACATTTTCAGTAATATGCTTGGCCAATGGCCCTGAAGGAGAAGCCGGCTTCACATTGATTGTAAGAATATTTTTCATAGGATAAACACCCATTCTGGCTGTTCCTCCGCAATCCAACACAACACATACCATTTCTTCAAGCTCTACTTTTTCCTCAAACGCATTTACAACAGGGCAATTCAGCAGTGCAGCAATTTTTTTTGCAACTGGATGAATTCCTCCCCCCGTCAAAGAAGCAACCTTATATCGCTGTGGCGTACATCTTAAATACAAGCCCTTTCCCCATCCGCCAGAACCGCGTGCTATAAATACTTCTGTTTCCCTTTTTGGTTCTGCGCTTTCCAGCACTTCGTTTGCTCCCATATAGCTCCCTCCTTGTTAATTAGCGGCTTTTTCCATATTCCTGATCATTTTTTTTGTCAGCCATTCTGTGACTGTTCCCCTGATTAATATAACGGCAAGGCCGATCAAGAAATAAGCAATTCCAAATTGAAACAATGAAAGATCAAGTTTAATCACGGGATAAAGGGCCCCGATCAAGAAAAAAAGCTCTCCTGAGTTGCTGTACGGAAAAAGGCCGGTAATAGGATGACAAAAAGAAACTGCTGCATCGTAAAAAGCTGGTTTGTGCTTTTCTTTTAATTTATCGCCTACTTCATAACAGCTCGGATTGGTCATAGCAAACAAACTAATAAATGGAAGAAAAGTGTATCTGACCAAACGAATGTGGCCAAATTTTTCGGCTAAATGAAATATCCACTGTTTCTTAACCATTTTTGAAAGAAAAGCGTTAATGGTTAACGCTACTAGGATAAATGGACCCACAATAACCAAATACGATAAAAAGATTTCAATAAATTTGTACATAGACCCAAGATTGTCTTGAACAAGCTTTAAATCCATTTTCAGCTCCCCCTTTTTTGTCCCTTTTCAATTTTTCACTTTCCTTTCACCCGCCAATGGCTTGTCACCCCACTTATCTTTATCGATTTGCTTTTCTTACAAAATGAAAATGCAATCAAAACATTTGTAAACTATATGAACAATTGTTTTGATAATTGTATATCATTCAGAATTATTAGTCAATTAGAAAAATTCCTTTTTTTTAGGCTTTTAACCAATGTTTTTTGGATAAACAGCTAAAAAATTTTTGATTTTATTTCCAAAAACATTTTTCGGAAAATTTAAATTTTGTTTCAATCTCCGTTAAAAAGCCATATCTGCTATTGAATCTTTGTACATAAAAACGCTCCGCTTTCTAACTAAAGATGTTAAAGCAGACATACCATTACTTATCGGTACCTTTTTTCTTTTTCTATTTAATGTGTTCTTGAATTGCATCCAGGCAGGCAGCTTGCGTATCCCACCTTTTGTAGATAACAAAATTCATTGGATTTTTTCACTGTCATGTTCTCTGCAAATACCTTTTTTCAAAAGTGATTTTGTTTTTCTGTTCAAAAACAGCGAAAACCTATGAAAGATCTGCCAAGAGATCATCAAGAGTTCTTCTTAAAATCTTTTCTCGCATTTTAACGCAAAAAAAAGAGCATTCCCCTTAAAGAGAAAATGCCCTTTTTATTGAGTTACTTTGGTTTTTAACAAAAAACACGTGAGCCTTACGGAGAAAAACATAAATTCAAATAAGCTTAAGACTAGCGGCTATTCCGCAATTAAAAAAACATTTCTTCCTTTCTTTTTGGCCCGGTAGAGGGCTTCGTCAGCTTGCTGAATTAGTTTTTCCGTTGTGTCGCCGTGCACGGGGTAAAAAGCGATCCCGATACTGGATGTGGACGCAAACGTGTGGCTTTTAAATTTATAAGGCTGCTGAATTGCCTGCAAAATCCTGGCCGCTGTTTGTTC
>JAPSKG010000030.1 GCA_031177795.1 Domibacillus sp. | reverse complement strand
ATGAGCTGGCTTTCCAAACTTGGCATATAAGAATTTAAAACCAGGGCAATGCCTACCCCAATCAATACAAGCCCGATTTCGTTAGCAATTAACAAAACCGTTACTTTTTTTGCAGAATACATATGCGAAACAAGAACCGTACTTGACACAATTCCTTCCTGCACCCCGAGCTTCACTGTTGTAGGAATAAAAAGAATCATAATGAACCCGATCACAAATGCCTGGTAAGAAAATAATTCAAAAAGTAAAGCAGAATAAAATAAGGCAACAAAGCCGGCTACAAGACGTGTCCACGAGGCTTTCAATGATTGCTGCTTTGTGTTTTGTATACAAAGAATTGTAATAATTCCTGCTGAAACAGCGTTATCGAGTCCAATCCACTCCGCTATTAAAATAGAGACGGCGATGCCGACCGCTGTTTTAGCAGTGCGATACCCGATTTTAATCATCTTTTTCACCTCAAATAAGAAAACCCTGCCGAATCTGGCAGGGCTTCAAGTCATCTTTACACTTCTTCACAGTACTGATCAAAAAGTGTCTGCAGATGTTCGACAACAGACATCGGATGATGTCCCTCGATTTCATGACGCTCCACCATTGCTTGTACTTGGCCATCTTTAATCAAAGCAAAAGACGGGGATGATGGCGGATAGCCAGTGAAAAAGCTGCGCGCCTTTGCTGTTGCTTCTTTGTCCTGTCCTGCAAAAACAGTCACCAAGCGATCCGGGCGTTTATCGTAATGAATCGCATGCGCTGCGGCTGGACGGGCAATTCCTCCTGCACAGCCACAAACCGAGTTTACCATTACAAGCGTTGTGCCTTTTTCGCTTAACACTGTATCTACTTCTTCAGGTGTTGTTAATTCTGTGTAGCCAGCTGCTTTAATTTCATCTCGCGCCTGGCGAACGACATCATTCATAAAAAAATTAAAATCCATTCCCATATTTTTCTCTCCTTTTTTAGTTGTTAGCTTAATCATAAGGGAAACAAACGTTTATTTCAATAAAATGGACCGGCAACTGATCCGTGAATCTTTCAGTCAGGTTTTTAAATTGATGTTTACATTCTTTTAAGCCGGGTATACTAATAAAGCAACTGGATCCATACCCCTATACTCCCTGTATTTGGCCATTCGAGTTTAACTCGAATGGCCCTTTTTTTACCTACACTTTTTTGAATACTTGTTTGAATAAGCTTTCCACAGCTTGTGCTGGTGTTACTTGACCACTGATAGCTTTTTTTTCAAAATCGTGAAGATGGTCTTTTACATATGAATGGCCGTAAAACTGATGTTTTAGTTGTTCAAAAATCAGCTCGTGCAGCCAGTCTTTTGTTTGGGTACGCCGCCGCTCTGTTAAAACTCCTGACGCATTTGCTCTAACTTGAAACTCTTTGATGACACTCCAGACAAACCCGATCCCTTGCTTTTTTAAAGCAGAACATGTGTAAGCTCTGGTTTCCCAACCTTTTGTTGCAGGCTGTAAAAAATGGAGAATCCGGTTGTATTCATGCATGGTTTTTTCAGCAAGAAGCTTGTTGTCTCCATCTGCTTTGTTAACAACGATCATATCTGCAAGTTCAAGAATGCCTTTTTTCATTCCTTGTAATTCGTCTCCTGCCCCCGTTAAAGCCAGAAGCATAAAAAAATCAACCATACTGCGCACCATAAATTCGCTTTGCCCCACTCCAACTGTTTCAACTAAAATAACATCAAAGCCCGCAGCTTCGCACAAAAGCATCGTTTCACGCGTTTTCCGATGCACGCCGCCTAATGTTCCACTTGATGGAGAAGGACGGATAAATGCATTGGGTTGCTTAGCCAGCTGTTCCATCCTTGTTTTATCTCCTAAAATAGACCCACCAGAAATAGAGGAACTTGGATCAACAGCAAGAACCGCCACACGGTGGCCAGCTTCAGCAAGCATCATGCCAAACGCTTCAATAAACGTGCTTTTCCCAGCACCGGGTACTCCCGTGATGCCAATGCGGATGGCGTTTCCTGTATAGGGAAGTAAGCTTTGAAGCAGCTTTTGTCCAGAGTTAAAGTGATCTGGAGCATTGCTTTCAACAAAGGTAATCGCTTTGGCGAGTTCTTTGATGGAGCCATTTAACACGCCTGCTGCAATCGCATCCAGGTTTGCCGGAACTACAGTTTTTCTCCGGAATGTTTTACGGGCTGGTTTCGTATTGCTGGCAAGCATGTTTTCCGCCTTTTTTTCAGGGTCACAATGTTCTTGCGTCATTCCTTCACTTCCTCGTATCCAAGCCGTTCATAAATTTTCTCTAAAACCACTTGTGCTGAAACAGGAATAATTGTTCCGGGCCCAAAAATGGCCGCAGCGCCGTTTTGTTTTAAAAAATCGTAGTCTTGAGCAGGAATAACGCCGCCGATAAAAACAATAATATCTTCCCGTCCAAGTTTTTTCAGTTCTTTTATAAGAGCAGGAAGGAGTGTTTTATGCCCTGCAGCAAGAGAGCTGAACCCGACTGCATGCACGTCATTTTCAACCGCTTGTTTCGCTGTTTCTTCCGGTGTTTGGAACAAAGGGCCAATATCAATATCAAAACCAAAATCTGCATAGGCAGCGGCAATCACTTTGGCCCCGCGGTCATGCCCGTCCTGGCCCATTTTTGCCATTAAAATACGCGGGCGGCGCCCTTCGTTTTCTTCAAATTCAGCTGTCATTTCTTGTATAATTTTTATTTGTTCTGAATCGGAAAAGTTTGAACTGTATACTCCGCTCACAGATCGAATCACCGCCTTATGCCTGCCGCTGGCCGCTTCAACAGCATTTGAAATTTCGCCAAGAGTAGCGCGATTTCTTGCTGCCTCCACTGCTAATTCCAGCAAATTCTCTGTTCCTGATTGTATAGCTTTTGTAATTGCTTGCAGGGATTCAACAACCTTTTGGGTGTCCCGGTCGGCTTTTACTTTTTCAATTCGCTTAATTTGATTAAGGCGGACCTCGGTATTATCAATTGCTAAAATATCGATTGGATCTTCTTTTTCTAATCGATATTTGTTTAGTCCAACAATAATTTCTGTTCCAGAATCAATTTTTGCTTGGCGGCGGGCAGCCGCTTCTTCGATTTTCATCTTTGGAAAACCTGTTTCAATTGCTTTGGCCATGCCGCCCAGAGACTCAATTTCTTTGATGTGGCTCCAGGCACGGTCCATTAATTTCTTTGTTAACGATTCTACATAATAAGAGCCGCCCCACGGATCAATCACATTTGTAATCCCAGTTTCCGCCTGCAAAAAAAGCTGTGTATTGCGAGCAATTCTTGCTGAAAAATCGGTCGGCAGTGCAATCGCTTCATCAAGTGCATTAGTATGAAGAGATTGTGTGTGCCCCATAGCTGCGGCATGAGCTTCAACCAGAGTGCGTGTTACATTGTTAAAAGGGTCCTGCTCTGTTAAACTCCAGCCGGAAGTTTGGGAGTGCGTCCGCAGGGCTAGAGATTTTTCATTTTTCGGCTCAAAAGGTTTTATCAGCTCTGCCCACATTCGGCGGGCTGCTCTCATTTTTGCCACTTCCATAAAGTAATTCATGCCCACTGCCCAAAAAAAAGAAAGCCGGGGAGCAAACAAATCAATGTCAATACCTGCGGCAAGTCCCGTCCGCACATACTCCAGTCCATCTGCAAGTGTATAAGCCAGCTCAATATCAGCGGGAGCTCCTGCTTCCTGCATGTGGTAGCCGGAAATCGAAATAGAATTAAATTTTGGCATGTATGAAGAAGTATATTTGAATATATCCGCAATAATGCGCATAGATGTTTCAGGCGGATAAATATACGTATTTCGAACCATGTATTCTTTTAATATATCGTTTTGTATGGTTCCAGATAATCGGGATTTCGCTACTCCTTGTTCTTCTGCTGTCACGATAAAAAAAGCCATAATGGGCAAAACGGCCCCATTCATCGTCATAGACACAGACATTTGATCAAGAGGAATATTGTCAAATAAAACTTTCATGTCTTCTACTGAATCAATCGCCACTCCCGCTTTTCCAACATCTCCTATAACACGCGGATGATCTGAATCGTACCCTCGATGTGTCGGTAAATCAAAGGCAACAGACAATCCTTTTTGCCCCATGGCCAGATTGCGGCGATAAAAGGCGTTGCTTTCTTCTGCAGTTGAATAACCCGCATACTGGCGGATTGTCCACGGACGATTTACATACATAGTCGGATACGGGCCGCGTGTATACGGTGCAAGACCGGGGAAATCATTTACATGTGCTAGTAACTCGGTGTCTTCTGCTGTGTAAATTGGCTGCAGATGGATAAATTCATTTGTTTCAAATAACAGTTTTTCAAATGAACACTCTACTTCTTCTTCCACTGCTTTCTTCCATTCTTCCATTGTTTTAGCAGGTCTTTTTTTAAAAGGATTTACGTCTTTTAAGTTCAATTTTCATTACCTCCCTCATACAAGGAAAGCAGAGCAGACAGTTTTTCAACCAAATTATCTCCCGCTGCTATTGAGCCTGAAATGCCTCTTGGCTTTTGTTTGCCGGCAATGTCAATAACAGCTGTCCCTATTATTTTTTTTAATTGGTTTATAAGATCCTGTCCGAATTGCTCATCAAAAAAATCCATGCCGCAAATACAATAGTAAGGAAGTGGATGCTTTTTCACAAATTCAATCGCTTCTTCAATTGACATGCAATTGGTTGAGCGAACTGTTTCAATCCCTCCCACTGCGAGCATTCCGGCAACGTAATCGGCAGGTGGCTTATTTGTTTTTATGTCCCCAAGACAAATAAGTCCCGCTATTGCAGACTGTCCAGTTTGTTGAATTCGCCAAGAACGGCGGCGAAGGTTCTCAAATGGTTCGGCAAATCTTTTTGACGGAAGAGGAACAATTTTTTCTCCCTTTTTTGTTTGTTTAACCTTTATTTGCTGTTTATCTTTAAGTTTATCTAAAGAATTGGCGTAAATATTCGTTCCAATAAGCTGTTTTTTTTGTGTTTCTACTTCAAGCTGCCGCTTTTCTTGCACATCCAGGATTTGTTTTTGAATGGTTCCGCTCAGTAAAGCTTTTTTTATTCCTCCTGATTCTTCAATTTCTGAAAACATATCCCATGCTAGCCGTCCTATTTCTTCAGTTAAAGATTCTATATAATAAGATCCTCCAGCCGGATCGGCTACTTTGTCAAGCAGTGCTTCATGTTTTAAGATGCGCGGTATGTTAACAGCTATTCTTTCAGCAAGTTTTGAAGTACTCCCGGTTGGTGTATCAAAAGGCATCACAGTTAAATAGTCAATGTTGCCGAGTACAGCTGAAAAAGCAGCGCTTCCTGCTCGTAAAATGTTTACATGCGGATCCAGAACGGAAAAAGTTAGCTCGCTTGTTTCCACACTAATTTTAGGTTTTTCAAAGTCCTCAAGTTTAAAAACATCCATAAAAGACGCCCATAGAGTTCGAAAAGCGCGGATTTTTGCTATTTCTATGAAAAAATCCGGGCCTGCCGCAAAATGAATGATACATTTTGAAAAAACTAAATGGCTGTTCTGCAGTTTTTTCACTATAAAGGCTGCTTCCGACAATGCAAGAGCCAGCTCCTGAACCGCATTGGCTCCTGACATATGGTAAGGTACTGTGTTAATAGTTAGCAAAGGACTGTTTTTCAATTTTTCAAAAGCTTTCTCATCAGGAAAAATCCCCGCAGCTGCTCCCTCTGATATTGGGTCTGTTTCAAGCTTGACATTTGATTCAGGAAAAGAAAAAGAATGCTGAAATCCTCTGGTGAACGGCTTTTCCCCTGGCAAAGATAAAGCTTCATGTCTGTCTTTTTTTGTGTATAAAGGTTTTAGCTTTATTCCTTCTGCTGTACTGGTGTGCAACTGTGAAAGCGGTTTTCCATTTAATGAAGCTTTTGCGGCTGCTTTCCATTCCGCACATGTAACCCTCTGAAACGCTGGTTTTTGCAAGCTTTCCACCCCTTCAATTGAAAACGTTTTCAAAAATTGGCAGTAAAACTTATTCCTAATTATTGTAATACAGAAAGCTTCCTTGAATCAACGGCATTAAAGCAAAACGTGAAAATTTGTTATTCACATGCTATTCTATTAGTAGTTCTTTAACTGAATACGCGTCGGTATTACATGATTTGGCCGTCCTGAACGCCGTGTTTTTTCAGGTCTTGCTTTTTGCATTTTAAAGAACCAATTTTTTAACCGGGAGAGAGATTATGAAAAAACTATTAAGCTTGCTCGGAATCGCTTTGCTTAGTTTGGGAACTGCCGTTTCCGCGGACAGTACACCTGGCGACATTATAGTGACCCTTGGTGAAAATTTATCCCCTGCACAAAAAGAGCAGCTACTTGAAGAAATGGAAGTACCGGCAGATGTTGAAACAATTGTTGTTTCAAATGCTGAAGAACATAAGTATTTAGGAGACTACATTCCTAAAGCTCAAATTGGCACAAAAGCTATTTCATCAAGCAAAATTACCACCGCAGAAGCTGGCAGCGGCTTAAATGTGGAAACTAAAAACATTACCTGGGTGTCAAAAGAAATGTATACCAATGCTTTAACAACAGCTAGTGTAAAAGACGCCACAATCTACATTACTGCACCATTTGAAGTATCTGGAACTGCCGCTTTAACAGGAATTATCAAAGCGTATGAAACAACAACAGGCGAAAAAATTCCTGAAGAGCAAAAACAGGTTGCCAATGAAGAAATGGTTACGACCGCCAAATTAGGCGAGGACATTGGAAAAGAAGAAGCAGCAACGCTCATCGAACGAATTAAAGAAGAAGTTGCCGAACAAAACCCGCAAACTGTCCAGGACATTCAAGTAATCATAAACAATATTTCAAACGAGCTGAATATTACACTTTCGGACGCTCAAACGGATCAACTGGCTTCTTTGTTTCAAAAAATGCAGGATTTAAACCTTAATTGGGACCAGGTTAACTCACAAATAGATAAAGCAAAAGAGCAATGGGATACCTTTAAAAGCTCGGAAGAAGGCCAGGGAATCTTACAATCCATTATTAACTTTCTTCAATCGGTTGTAGATGCTTTAGCAGGCATGTTTAAATAAAAAAAAGCAGCTTCTCTTTTTTAGAGAAGCTGCTTTTTTAATAAATAGACATTGTTTCTTCAGATGCTGTTTCTACTAACTCTTTGACACGCTGCATAAACCGCCCGCAAATAAGTCCGTCTAAAACACGGTGGTCCAATGAAAGACATAAGTTGACCATGTCCCGTACTGCAATCATGCCGTCAATGATAACAGGCCTTTTTACAATAGACTCCACCTGTAAAATTGCTGCTTGCGGATAGTTAATTATTCCCATTGATTGAATAGAACCAAATGATCCTGTGTTATTAACAGTAAATGTGCCTCCACTTACGTCTTCCATTCGGAGATTTCCAGAGCGGGCTTTTTCTGCAAGGCCCTTTATTTCTCTGGCAATGCCTTTAATCGATTTTTCGTCCGTGTTTTTTATAACGGGCACAAACAACTTATCACCCGCAGCCACAGCAATAGAAATATTTATCTCTTTTTTTTGCACAATATGATCGCCCGCCCACATGGCGTTCATTTCTGGAAATTCTTTTAAAGCGCGAGCCACTGCTTTAACAAAAAAAGAAAAATACGTAATGTTATACCCTTCCGCTTTTTTAAAAGAAGACTTGATGGAATCGCGGTAACGAACCAAATTGGTTACATCCGCTTCAATCATCATCCAGGCATGAGGCACTTCTTGCTTTGTTTTCACCATGTTTGCTGCAATAGCCTGCCGAATGCCGTCAACCGGGATAATCAACTCTTTGCTGTTTGTTTGTTTTTGCTTGTTTTCTTGAATTTCGGGCTGCTTATAAGCCTCAGCAGGAGTTAATTTTTTATCAATTACTGCCTGCACGTCTTTCCGGGTAATTCTCCCGCCTTTTCCTGTACCCTTTAGCTTTGCTAAATCAATTGCGTGAAGCTGAGATAACTTTAACACAGCTGGTGAATAGCGCTGGCGGTTTTCTTTATTAATTTCGTTATTGCCGGTTATGGTATCGTATTTTTGTTTTTCTTCTACTTCTTTTGCCTCTTCTTCGGTTTCAATTGTACAAATAATTTCATCAACAGCCATTGTTTCATCTTCTTTTGCAAAAATTTCTTTAATTACGCCAGTAAAAGAAGAAGGAATATCAGCCGTGACTTTATCTGTCAGCACTTCAGCAATCGGGTCGTATTTATTAACAAAATCCCCCGGCCCAACAAGCCATTTGGTAATCGTGCCTTCCGTCACACTTTCTCCGAGTTTTGGCATCTTCATATGGTGAATCGCCATTTTAAAACTCCTTTCACACATCCATTAAAATTCTGCCAGTTCGCGCATTGCTTTTTCCACTTTTTCAGGATTCATCATAAAATATTTTTCCATTGGCAGCGCGTAAGGCATTGCTGGAACATCAGGGCCAGCCAGTCGTTGAATCGGAGCATCAAGGTCGAACAAGCAATGTTCCGCAATAATAGCGGCCACTTCGCTTATGATACTTCCTTCTTTGTTGTCTTCTGTTATGAGGAGAACTTTTCCCGTTTTTGATGCAGACTCAATAATAGCTTGTTTATCAAGAGGGTAAACAGTGCGAAGGTCCACAACTTCTGTTTCTATTCCTTCAGCCGCCAGCTTTTCTGCGGCCCCAAGAGCAAAATGGACACAAAGGCCATACGTGATAACAGTAATGTCTGTTCCTTTTCGCTTTACGTCAGCTTTTCCAATCGGCAATACATAATCTGCTTCTGGCACGTCCCCTTTAATAGAACGGTACGCTTTTTTGTGCTCAAAAAACAATACAGGATCTTCATCCCGAATTGCGGCTTTTAAAAGGCCTTTTACGTCGTAGGGAGTAGAAGGCATGACAATTTTAAGCCCCGGCTGGTTAGCAAAAACCGCTTCGACAGACTGGGAATGGTAAAGCGCGCCATGAATGCCGCCTCCATATGGTGCACGGACGACCAGCGGGCAGCTCCAGTCATTGTTAGAGCGATAGCGGATGCGGGCGGCTTCTGAAATAATTTGATTCACTGCCGGCATGATAAAGTCAGCAAACTGCATTTCAGCTACCGGCCGCTTTCCCACCATGGCCGCACCAATTGCCACTCCTGCAATAGCTGATTCTGCCAGAGGCGTATCGAGCACTCGCTCTTCGCCAAACTGTTCATAAAGACCTTCTGTTGCTTTGAATACCCCGCCTTTTTTTCCTACATCTTCACCGAGAATAAAAACATTTCGGTCACGTTCCATTTCTTCACGCAAAGCCATTTTAACTGCATCAATATATGATATAACAGGCATTATTTTTCCGCCCCCTGTTCTGTTCCTGCATAAACAAACTGCAAAGCTGATTCAGGTTTTGCGAACGGGGCGTTTTCTGCGTATTCCATAGCTTCATTGATCATGGTTAAAATGCTTTTTTCCAACTGCTCTTCTTTTTCATCCGGAAGCAGCCCCGCTTCTTTTACATAAGAGCGAAAAGTGTCCAGCGGATCACTAAGTTTCGCTTTTTTCACTTCTTCCGCTGAACGATAAGAACGATCATCGTCATCAGAAGTGTGAGGAGTAAGGCGGTAAGTCATTGTTTCAATTAACGACGGCCCTTCTCCGCGCCGTGCACGGTCAGCCGCTTCTTTTACATATTTATAAACTTCGAGCGGATCATTCCCGTCAATTGTGTATCCAGGCATCCCGTATCCGGCTGCTCGGTCAGAAACACGCACAGAAGCCAGCTGCTTGCTGACTGGCACTGAAATGGCATACTGGTTGTTTTCACATAAAAAAATCACGGGCAGCTTGTGAACTCCTGCAAAGTTTGCTCCTTCATGAAAATCCCCTTGATTTGACGATCCTTCTCCAAATGTAACAAGCGATACAGTTTGTTTTTTGTCCATTTTTTCGGCAAGCGCAATGCCAACCGCATGTGGAACCTGGGTAGTTACCGGTGAAGAACCTGTTACAATTCGATTTTTCTTTTGTCCAAAGTGACCTGGCATCTGCCGGCCCCCGGAGTTTGGATCTTCTGCTTTAGCAAAGGCCGCAAGCATTAAATCTTTCACCGTCATGCCAAAAGCCAAAACAACGCCAAAATCGCGATAATACGGCAGTACAAAGTCTTCCTCACGGTTTAATGCAAAGGCAGCCCCTATCTGTGCCGCTTCTTGCCCCTGGCCAGATACAACAAATGGAATTTTCCCAGAACGATTTAAGAGCCACATTCTTTCGTCTAACCGCCGGGTTATCAGCATGGTTTCATACATATGAAAAACTGTTTCATCGGCTATCCCTAGTTTTTTATGTTTAAGCTCCATTGAAACTACTCCTTTCAAAAATGAATCGCTTTTCCTTCTAATACAAGAGCTGCTTCGCCAATTGCCTCTGCCAAGGATGGATGCGGATGAACCAATGTTCCAATTTCCCAGCCGGACGCATCCAGCATATGAGCAAGAGCTGCTTCAGAAATAAGCTCCGTTGCATTTGGGCCAACAATGTGGATTCCAAGCAAATCATCTGTTTGTTCGTCGGCGATTATTTTTACAAATCCGTCGGTTTCTCCGTAAACGTGCGCTTTTCCAATTGCCTGAAACGGAAATTTTCCGATTTTTATTTTAAACCCCTTTAAATATGCTTCTTGTTCTGTAAGCCCTACACTTGCGGCTTCAGGGTTTGCGTAAATGCATTTCGCTATTTTTGTGTAATCAATTGGATCACTTTTTTCATTTGCAATATGCTCTACTGCTGTTAACCCTTCATGAGAAGCAACGTGAGCAAGCTGAAGGCCGCCAGTAACATCTCCAATCGCATAAATATGAGATTCCTTTGTTTGCATGCTGCTGTTTACCTGGATAACATTGTTTTCCAAAACAATTTCTGTGTTTTCCAGTCCAACTTGTTCAATGTTTGCTGAGCGACCAACAGAAACAAGCAGCTTTTCAGCAGAAAAAGTTTTACCTGATTCGTCAGTAACTTGAATAACCCCATTTTCTTTTAAAAGAGAATGCGGGTTTATCTTTACGCCGGTCACAATCTGAATTTCTTTTTTTTCAAGCTGCCGGGCTATTTCTTTTGAAATATCTTCATCTTCTGACGGCAGAATCCGACTGCCCGCTTCAATCACTGTTACCTTACTTCCAAAATCCGCAAGCATCGAAGCAAACTCAATGCCAATCACGCCCCCTCCAACAATTAAAATCGAGGAAGGAATTTCTTTTATTTTAAGCAACTCATTGGATGATAAAATAAACTCGCCATCCGGCTCTAAACCAGGCAAAATCTTTGGCCGTGATCCAGTTGCAATAATCACCGCTTTTGGCACCAGCATGACATTTTCACTGCCGTCATTTAATTCGACTGAAACAGTGCCTGCCATAGGAGAAAAAATAGATGGTCCCATTATTCGGCCAGTGCCGCTGTAAACGTCAATTTTCCCTTTTTTCATAAGCGCCTGCACGCCGTTATATAATGTATGTACAATTTGTTCTTTTCTTTCCTGTACGCGTAAAAAGTCGACCGCTGTATTTTCGACAGTAATCCCAAAAGAATCAGCTTTTTTCATAGTCCTGTATACATCGGCGCTTCGAAGCAATGCTTTTGTTGGGATACAGCCTTGATGAAGGCACGTTCCGCCCAGTTTTTCTTTTTCAACAATGGCAGTTTTAAGTCCGAACTGAGAAGCGCGAATAGCTGCTGTGTAACCTCCCGTTCCTCCACCTAAAATGACAAGATCATACTCTTTTGCCATATATGTTCTCTCCTTTTCTCTAATTCCTTTATCATTGTATACGGTTTTAAAAACTATTTCATGTAACAATTTTATTTTTTTCTCTTTCTATATATAAATAATCGTTTTCTTGACAAATAAAGCGGTTGCGTTATGATTTGTGAAAGAAGATTTTTTGAAGGAAGGGTTATTGAATGATCCGGATTATAGCTTTACTTATTCTTGTAATTCCCGGCTTTTTAGCGGGTGTCGGAATTAAGCTTATGCGTGATATGCTGTTTGGCATTTTGCAGTCTCCTTTCCCGGCTCTATGGATGCAATTTTTTGCCGGGTTGTTTCTTTTTATCGGCGGTCTTGGTTTTGTTGCCGGTTTTATTTTCAGAAGAGATCGAAAACAAAATAAAGTCCAGCCGAAATTTCAAGGAAAAGAGTAAAAAGCGATCTCAAGCCGGGATCGCTTTTATTTTTTTTTCAAGTTATTAATCTATTTGCTTTTCTAAATGATTAAACTGTTTTTTTATTTTTAACTCTTTGCAGAAAAATTCATATTTGAAATTTAATTGTTTCGGGGAATAACGGGTACGAAAAAAGAGAAATCTTCTTTTCTAAGATAACTAGTAACAAAATATGCGCTTTCATGGTATTATTTTTTAACTACCTAATAGATACGGGGTGATTGGTGCAATGGAGCAAACGAAAAAGTTAAACGAAATCACTTTCCTGCAAAGCTTTGGTATTTTTTTAGTTGTGTTAGGCCATTCTTATCCAATTTTTGATTATTCACCTTCAGCTAATTGGATCTATCATTTTATTTACAGCTTTCATATGCCGCTTTTTATGTCTATTTCAGGTTTTTTATTTATTTACACTGGAGGCACAAAAAATAGATTTACAGATTTCTTAACGAAAAAGTTTTATCGCCTGCTAATCCCTTATCTTGTTTTAAATACTATTGCTTACTTGCCTAAAACTTTTTTATCTGAATTTGCTGACCGGCCTCTTGAACTCGGCATGGCCCCCTATTTAAAAAGTTTGTTTTACCCGGATGAAAGTGCCATAAGTTTTTTTTGGTTTTTGCCTACTTTATTTTTAATTTTTGTTATTAGTCCTTTATTAAGCAAGGCACTTCAAAATGTAAGTTCCTCTTTGGTTCTTACTATTATATTAGCAACTCTTTATTCAATTAATCCATTTCAGCAAAACGAATTTTTATCTGTTGATAATATAGCCTCTTATTTGCTGTTTTTTTGGGCCGGTTGTGTTATGTGCCGCTTTAAAATCTTTTACGAAAAATTAATTACTAATCCTTTTGTGGGATGTTTCTCTATTATTCTTCTTTTGTGGTTAAGTCAAATATATATATATTCTACTTTTTTATCAGTTATAACTGCTTTGCTTGGAATTATTATGTCATTTTCTCTCACAAAAATGCTTAGTGAAAAAAAATTAAATGTGTTTCGCTTTATCGACGGTTATTCTTATCAAATTTATTTGCTTTCTTGGTTTCCTCAGATTTTTATTAAAATTGTTTTTTTCCAAGCTCTTGGCTTTAACTTTTATGCAAGTTCACTTTTAATGCTGTTAAGCGGTTTATTTATTCCTATTTTCATTACAAAAATTTTAATAAAATACAATTCCCGCTTGCTTCCAGCAATAGGTTTAAACCGCAAAGTTCCTCCTTCAAGAATTCAAGTAAATATTGTTTAAAGCCCCTATGCACCCCCTGCAGGCTTTTAAAAAAGTTTATAAAGCATTATTAAAAGACTTTTTAAATGCTGTGGGGGATATTTTGAATGTGCATTTTGTGCAAAAAAACAAGCTCCCATTACTGGAAGCCTAATTCTTGAGCAACACTGGCATCAAAATACTTCAAAACAAATTTTTTCTCTTGTTCTTGAGTAGCGTTACCTGATGCTTGACCTACATCTGCTTTTAATTTTGTGTTGAGATCGTTATGTTGAGCAGCTACCTCACTAAAATCTCCTGCTTGCCACCTTTCAGCAATACGAGATAATTCAGGATCATAATCAGGTTTGTTATTAAGATGAAACACAAGCTGCTCAATTGTAAAAGGTGTCATTGGAATAGCACCCCAGATATCCTCTGCAGCAATCTTTTGATGGGTCATTTTATGAATTACAGAAATAATCTCGCTTTCATCTGCTGCAAATTCTAAATCTGTTGAATTCGGTACCCATCAATTTTTATGGTTTTTTTCAAAAGGCTAAAAGTTAATTTAGATTATAAATAT
>JAPSKG010000029.1 GCA_031177795.1 Domibacillus sp. | reverse complement strand
ATTTAATTTTCCGGAGCCCAATTTCCGTATAAAGGGTTAAATGTGCCGTAAGCACGAAATTTCCCGTTTTTATGAAATTCCATGAACCCGTGCCGTTCTAACCAGCGATAAGCATTTTTTCTTTTTTCATCATCAAACACAACAAATAAATATTCGTTTGGCTTTAAACGATTTCGAAACTCAAGAATGATGTCCAGCGCTTTTTTTAATCCTTCCAGCCCGGCTTTTCCCGTGGCCATTTGCTTGCTGCCCTTTGGATTCCGGTTTTTCCAGTAGTTTGCTTTTTTTCGTGAGTCTGTAATGATAATCCCCACATTCCAAACGTACACCACCCGGTCTGAAACAAATTCTTTTTCACGCCAAAAATACACATGCAAAAACTGTCCATTGCTTAGCTTTTCACAGTATCGCACCTGGCTTTTTCTTTTTTTTACTAAATCGCGCACAAAAATGCCGTCCTTTCGTTTGCACAGTGGTAAAGCCGCAGTAGTTTAGTTTACCGAATCAAGGAAAATTCATACTTTTGTTTATTGTTATACCCCCTTTGACAGAAAAAGTGCTGCATGCAATAGTAGAAATAAATACAACTAAAAGAGGTGACCAATGATTCAAGTAGTGCTTACACGTAAAGTTGATGGGCAAGGGAGAATTCTTTTACCAAAACCAGTTCGGAAAAAGCTGGGCATTCAACCAAAAGACCGCTTGGTGATGACGGTAAAGCAAGGGCAAATTTTGGCCGAAAAGCAAACTGATCAAATCAAAGAAAAACGGTTGTGTTACATTACGGGAATTGAATCATCTGATTGTGAGGCTTTTAGTGGAGGCATTTATTTAAGCAAAAAAGCAGCGATGGAGCTTGTTCTTGAAATCCAGTCTAAAAGGTAAATGATTGGCGTATGTATGAAAGTATGCTAATTTAAAGAGTGGATATTAGGAGAAGGAGAACCGCAAATGGATTTTATTACTCTATTAAAAGCCGTTATTCTTGGGCTTGTCGAGGGATTGACGGAATTTGCTCCGGTTTCATCAACGGGGCACATGATTATTGTGGATGATATGTGGCTACAGTCGCAGGCATTCCTGGGGAAGTATACGGCCAATACGTTTAAAATTGTTATTCAGCTCGGCTCTATTTTAGCCGTGGTGGTTGTATTTAAAAACCGGTTTATCGAATTGCTGGGCTTAAAAAAAGAAACCGGGAAGCCTGGCAACAGACTTCGGCTTTCTCATGTTATTGTAGGCCTTTTGCCGGCAGGGGTTTTAGGCGTTTTATTTGAAGACTATATTGATGAACATTTGTTTTCAACTGAAACAGTTTTAATTGGCCTTGTAGTTGGAGCCATTTTAATGATCGCTGCAGATTTGTTTGGTGGGCGCAATCAAAAAGCGAAAGTGGAAACAGTTGATCAAATTACGTACAAGCAAGCTTTATCGGTCGGTTTAGTACAATGTTTATCTTTATGGCCTGGCTTTTCCCGTTCCGGTTCTACTATTTCCGGAGGTGTTTTGCTGGGAATGAGCCACAGAGCCGCAGCTGACTTTACCTTTATTATGGCTGTGCCGATTATGTTTGGCGCCAGCTTTCTTTCTCTGTTAAAAAACTGGCAGTATTTTACGATGGATGCCATGCCGTTTTTTATTCTTGGCTTTATTAGTGCTTTTATTTTTGCTTTGCTTTCTATTAAGTTTTTTCTGAAATTAATTAACCGCATCAAGCTAGTGCCGTTTGCAATATACAGAATTTTGCTTGCTGCAATTATTTACTTTTTTTTCTTGTAAGCGAAGGCTGCTGCCTTCGTTTTTTTTATGTTTAACAGGCAGGGTGCGGGGTACAATAAAATCAATCTGTTTTCATTTTGTTTAGCTTGATTTTGATTTGCATGCCGGCTGCATGATAAAATAACAAAACAAATTCGAAACCGCAGGCGGCTGTCTGCGGTTTTTTTACAACGGAGGCCGCGATGAACGAAACAAAAACAGAACAGCTTAAAGGGATTGTTGCTGGAGTTAATTTGGATAATGGAGACGATTTTGCTTATTCAATGGAGGAATTGAAAAACCTGGCGGACGCATGTGGGATTGATGTGCGCGGTGAATTAACTCAAAACCTTCCGCGTGTGAACACAGCGCTGTATATGGGTACAGGTAAAGTAGAAGAACTAAAAGGGCTGGCTGAGTATACAGAAGCCGATGTAGTCATTTTTGACGGCGAATTGTCGCCATCACAAATTCGGAATCTGGAAAAAGAATTAGAGTGCGAAGTGATCGACCGTACAATGCTTATTTTAGATATTTTTGGAAGAAGGGCAAAAACAAAAGAAGCGCAGCTGCAAGTGGAAATGGCTCGTCTTCAATACATGCTTCCACGGCTTGTAGGCACTTATATTGCACTGGGAAGGCAAGGGGGCGGATCTGGTTTTAAAAACCGTGGTGCCGGTGAAACAAAGCTGGAACTCGACCGTCGAAAAATTGAAACAAAGATTGCTTACTTGAGAAAAGAATTATCCAAGATTTCCGAGCAGCGCACGGTACAGCGAAAGCAGCGGAAAAAAAATAATGTTCCAGTTGCAGCGCTGGTTGGCTACACAAATGCAGGGAAGTCAACGATTATGAATGCTATGCTGCAAACGTATGGAGGCGGCGGGGCAGAAGTGCTTGAAAAAGACATGCTGTTTGCCACCCTGGATACAGCTGTCCGAAACATTGAACTTCCCGATAAAAAAGAGTTTTTACTTGCAGATACAGTAGGATTTGTTAATAAACTACCGCACCATCTTGTTAAAGCGTTTCGTTCAACTTTAGAAGAAGCAGCAGAAGCAGATGTGCTTGTTCATGTAGTTGACGTTTCAAGCCCTCAATACCGCACGATGATTGATATAACAGATAAAACACTTGAAGATATAGGTGCAAAAGACATGCCGGTTATTTACGCTTATAATAAAGCAGACCAGGCTGGTATTGATTATCCGGAAGCAGTTGGAAATTCTGTTTATTTATCAGCAAAAGAACGGGCTGGCTTAACAGAACTGACGGAAGTAGTGAAAAGCCATTTGTTTAAAGACTATATTCGCTGTGATTTACTGATCCCATACGATGATGGTGATATCGTTGCTTATTTTAATGAGCATGCGTCTATCTTAAATACTTCTTATGAAGAAAACGGAACAAAATTAACTGTTGAATGCCACCGGTCAGATTATGAAAAATACAAGCCGTTTATTTTAAAGTAACATGACAAAAAACGACCGTTTTTGCCGGTCGTTTTTTTTGCTTATGTACGCAAGCTGCTTTGATATGGTGAAACTTGCAATCAAACAATCTTTTTTTTATTTTTCTCGCTGGGAGCTTTGCCGCACTCATTTTTACGCTTTTTTCATAAACTAAAACTGAAGCAAATAAGCAAAGGCAAATCTGGCAAAAAACGTACAGTTGCCTGGGTATCAAGCAAAAGAGAAAGGAGAAGAAAAGCATGCCGTACTATCCTGGAAATCCGGAACCGCGCTCTTATCAACATTCACAGTTTTATCAGCCACACAACCGTTCTTACTTGCCTTATCCAGAAATGAAGCCGCCGTTTAAAAGAAGATATCAGGCTTACCCGGAATTTTATCCAGCTTACCCTGTATCATCCCGCCGCCGTTCCGGGCTACACATGGAACCTGTGCAAAGAGGGCAGACCCTTTTTTTGCCGCCTCAAGAAAATGTTGCTCCATCAAATTCTCCATTATGGGAAAACGTAAACCAGGTCATAGGCCATGTGCAAGAATTGACAAATGGAATTAACGCCTTAAGGCAAATTGGTTCTTTTTTTTCAAGCTTTCGTTAAAAAGAAAATTTGATTTGATTGCAAGAAAAGCAAGCCGCTTTACAGCTTTTTTCTTATTACTAAAATTAAAATTGGAAAGTTTCCTCTGTTCTCTTTTCTTCATGCTTTGTTTTGCTTAAAGCATAAGAAAAGAGAACAGGGGTTTTTTTAAAGGGAAAAATAGAAGAACCAATAAAAAAACGGTCATTACTTTTTAGGGAATGACCGTTAACTAGTTAAAAGGGATGGAGAGTTTGTTGCAAAAAGCTGCTTTTTAGTAGCCGTATGAAGCGCCAATGATAATTAAAAGAATAAACAATACAACAAGCAATGCGTAGCCGCCGCCAAAGCCGTAGCCTGATCCTGCACCCATTTTTCCCACCTCCATTTAGTTTATTTTTAAAGCTGAAAAAACAAAAAACATTTGTTTTTAAGCAAAAAGAAGGTTTTCGCCGGGGAAAGTTTAACAAGGAAAATAGTGTTTGCAACTGTGCAATTTTTCTTGTTTGGACAAAAACTTCTGCCGTGCAAATTAAATCAGCAGCTAATAAAAAAGTTGTTTCACACGCTGGCTGATAAAGCTCAGACCTTCTTTTTTATATAGTATGAAAAATGACAGATTTTGGCTGGGCGAGAGGAAGGTAGAACAAAAATTAGTCAAATCTTTTATTACACAAAACTTCAGAAGCAAAGGAGATACTGGCCCAATGCTCCGGGCAGCCAAAAAAGATTTTTAAAAGAGGGGTTTTTTATTATAAAGAGCAAATAAAAAATCTAAAGAAAAAAAATGAAATCTTTACGTTGTTCATTTTATTTTACGTAGCCAGCTGGTCTAATAAAAATGGCTGAAAAATTTTTTACGCAAGTTAATTGACAGTGAAAATCAATATCAATATAATAACAGGTGATAATGATTTTGCTGAATTGATCTGACGGTTTTTGTTGGTTTTCCCAGTACTTGCGCCGACAAGTTCTTTCCTTTAAAATGAAATGGATAAGTTGCTAGAGGAGAATGAAAATGTATAAGCTGGATGACTCACTTGGTTACAAATTATTTCAAAGTTCAAGGCTTATGACAAACAGGTTGAATCAGTATTTTCGGTTAAAAGGCTATCCAATTACGCATGAGCAATGGCAAGTGTTAAGCCGGCTGTTTGATAGGGACGGGCAAACACAGCAGTCACTCGCCGTGCTGAACGAACGGGATGAGCCGAGTGTTTCAAGGCTTGTTGCAAACATGGAGCGAAGCGGTTTAATAGTGAGGCGCCCGCATCCGTCTGATAAACGCATTAATCTAGTTTTTTTATCAGAAGAAAGCAAGAAGTTAAAGGAAGACTATACAGCTATTGCGTTGCAGACGATCAAAGATGCGTCTGAAGGGATTGACCCGGACGAATTTGCACAATGCATGCGCACACTGGATCAAATTCGCCGAAACTTGTCGTAACCAAGCGTGCCGATTTTTAAAATCGGTTTTTCTCTTGCTTATGCGTTGAGAATGATTTTCTCTATCATTTACTGTGAGCAGCGTTTATTCAGGAACATGCCTGTTAACTCGCATTAAAACGAATCAGGCTTTGACAGGCACTTCTCATTGTGATTACAACAAAGAAGCTATGCTTGTTAAGGCAAAGTAAAGGTTAGGACAAAATATGAAAAAACGTTATTTGGTTTTACTGCTTATTTTATTATCATTTGTTTCACTGTTTATTGGTGTTACAAGCATTTCACCCATTGAGCTGTTTTGGTTTAACGATCAGCAAGCGCAAATTTTTTGGCAAAGCCGTGTTCCAAGGCTGGTTAGCATTTTAATTGCCGGCATTACGCTTAGCATAAGCGGGTTTATTATGCAGCAGCTGAGCCGAAATAAATTTGTTTCGCCAACAACAGCAGGTACAATGGACTCGGCGCGTTTCGGCATTTTAATTGCGCTTATTTTGTTTACTTCAGCAAGCCCGTTTGAAAAAATGATTGTGGCTTTTGTTTTTTCGCTTGCAGGCACTTTTTTGTTTATGAATATTCTTGATCGAATTAAGATGAAGGATCCTATTTTTATTCCGCTGGTTGGGATTATGTTTGGAAATATTATCAGTTCAATCACAACGTTTTTTGCTTATAAGCATGATTTAATTCAAAACATGTCGGCCTGGCTTCAGGGAGATTTTTCGATGGTTACGTCTGGACGCTATGAAATGCTTTACATAAGTGTTCCGCTCGTGGTCATTGCCTACATATTTGCCGACCGTTTTACCATTGCCGGCCTTGGGGAAGACTTTGCAAAAAACCTTGGATTAAATTATAAGCAAGCGATGAATGTCGGCCTGGCAATTGTTGCTTTGTCTACTACGCTCGTTGTATTGACTGTAGGAATGATTCCATTTCTAGGGCTTGTGGTTCCAAACATTGTTTCTCTTTATCGCGGAGACAATTTAAAAAATAGCTTGCTTGATACGGCGCTTCTGGGTGCGGTGTTTGTATTATTTTGCGATATTCTCGGGCGAATCATCATTTTCCCATATGAAATTCCTATTGGCCTTACAGTCGGGGTTATCGGGAGTGGCATTTTCATTTATTTACTGATGAGGAGACGGGCTTATGCGTGAAAAAAGCAAACTATTATTCTTACTTTGTTTGGCGGTGGCAGTGGTTGCAGGTTACATGTTTATTGAGCTTGGGCCAAACTGGGATTACGCGCTGCCAAGGCGTGCAGAAAAAATAGCAGTGATGGTGCTGACGGGTACGGTAATTGCTGTGGCAACTGTTTTGTTCCAGACAGTTACAAACAATCGTATTTTAACTCCAAGTATTATTGGGCTCGATTCGCTGTATATGCTTGTGCAAACAGCACTTGTTTTTTTCTTGGGCTCAACCAGCTTAACGGTTATGAACAAGCAACTAAATTTTGGTTTGTCACTTGTTTTTATGGTAGCGTTCGCCCTGGTGTTGTACAAAACATTGTTTCGCCGGGAAGTGCAAAACATTTATTTTCTGCTGCTGCTTGGATTAATTTTCGGCACTTTTTTTGGAAGCTTGACGTCATTCATGCAAGTAATGATCGATCCAAATGAATTTCAAATTATACAGGACCGCATGTTTGCCAGTTTTAACAATGTCCAAACAGAAGTACTTGTCGCATCAAGTATTGTTGCAGCTGCTATTTTCCTCTATTTAATAAAATTTATTAACTATTTAGATGTGTTGTCACTTGGAAAAGAAACAGCGATTAATCTTGGTGTTGATTATGATTACACGGTTAAGCGCCTGCTGGTTATTGTAGCTGTGTTGATTTCGGTTGCCACAGCTCTTGTCGGCCCGATTACATTTTTAGGGCTACTCGTTGTAAACGTGGCTTATGAAATGTTTCGAACATTTAAGCATTCCATTCTTTTGCCAGCATCTGCACTCGTTTCGGTTATTGCGCTTGCCGGAGGACAAATTTTAGTCGAGCATGTTTTTTCATTTTCCACACAGCTAAGTGTCATTATCAATTTTGTCGGCGGAGTTTATTTTATTTATTTACTAGTAAAGGAGAATCGTGCCTGATGGTAGAAGTAAATTCCGTTTCAAAACTATACGGATTAAAAGCAGTAGTAGATGATGTGTCGGTCAACATTCAAAAAGGAAAAATAACATCGTTTATCGGTCCGAATGGTGCCGGGAAAAGTACGCTTCTTTCCATTATCAGTCGCCTTATAAGTGCCGACACGGGGGAAGTGTTAATCGATGGGCAAAAAATAAATGAAACAAAAAGCCGTGATTTAGCTCAAAAAATAGCTATTTTAAAGCAATCTAACCAATTAAGTCTCCGCCTCTCCATCCGGGATTTAGTTGCCTTTGGGCGCTTTCCTTATTCGCAGGGCAAGCTGACGAAAGAAGACCATAAGCATATTGAAGAAGCAATCCGTTACATGGAGCTGGAAGACTTGCAAAATAATTATTTAGACCAGTTATCCGGCGGCCAGAGACAGCGTGCGTTTATTGCCATGACCCTTGCACAGGACACCGAATATATCTTGTTGGATGAGCCGCTAAACAACCTTGATATGAAGCATTCCGTACAAATTATGAAAGTGCTGCGGCGGCTGGCGGATGAACTTGGCAAAACGGTGCTGATCGTAATTCATGATATTAATTTTGCTTCTGTTTACTCGGATTACATTGTTGCTTTAAAAGATGGAAAAATTGAAGCGCAAGGCACAGTAAACGAAATTATCACAAGTCTAACATTAAAACAAATTTACGGAATGGATATGTCAATTCAAGAAATTAACAATCAAAAAATTTGCGTGTATTTCAGTTAATAAAGGAGAAATCATTATATGAAAAAGTATATATTATTTGCTGTAATGGCATTAATCACAGTTTTTGCTGCAGCCTGCAGTTCATCAACGTCGAAAGAAGAAAGCACAAACTTAACAAAAGAAAATGATAAGCCAAAAGAAATAACCATTTCACATGAACTCGGCGAAACAACGGTGGCTGTTAATCCTGAAAAAGTTGTTGTTTTCGATTTTGGTTCGCTAGACACGATGGCAGAACTTGGAGTTGAACCCGCTGGACTTCCAAAAGAAGGAATACCTGATTACTTATCAAAATTTGAAGCCGAAAAATATGTGAATACAGGCGGTATAAAAGAACCGGATTTTGAAAAAATCAATGAACTGGCACCGGATTTAATTATTATTTCCGGCCGTCAAATGGATTTATATGAGCAGTTTGCTGAGATTGCGCCAACCGTTTATCTGGCAACGGATGCTTCCAATTACATAAAATCGTTTAAGAAAAATGCAGAAACAATCGGTCAGATTTTTGCCAAAGAAGCAGAAGTCAAAGAAAAATTAACGGAGATTGACGACAAAATAGCGGCTCTTCATGAAAAAGCCTCGAGTATGAAAGAAAATGGGCTGATCATTTTGGCGAATGAAGGTAAAATCAGTGCTTATGGCTCCGCTTCACGCTTCGGTATTATTCATGATGTGTTTGGTGTAAAGCCAGCCGACAAAAACATTGAAGTATCTACACACGGACAAAGTGTTTCGTTTGAATATCTTGTAGAAACCAACCCGGACTATTTATTTGTTGTGGACCGTGGAGCAGTTGCAACAGGCGGTGAACCATCTGTAAAGCAAGTGGTTGAAAATGATCTTGTGAAAAACACAAAAGCGGTGAAAAACGACCATGTTATTTACCTTGATCCTAATGTCTGGTATTTATCGGGCGGCGGGCTGCAGTCTGTGCTTGCACAAGCAGAAGAAGTTGAAAAAGGAATAACAAAATAAAAACAGGACTGATGCATGCGCATCAGTCCTGTTTTTTCACTTTCAGTGTAAAGGTGGTTCCAGATGGAGAGGTTTCTTTTAATTCAAGGTCGCCGTCCATTGCTTTAGCCAGCAGCTGGCTAAATGGAAGGCCAAGGCCTAATCCGCGTACTTTGTATTTTTTATTTTCACCGCGGTAAAATCGTTCAAAAACAAGCGCTTTTTCTGAATCAGGAATTCCAATTCCTGTATCGGAAACATCAATAAACGCATATCCGTCGTCACCATCTAAAACGGTCACCGTCATTTGACCAGGATTTTCTATTGCGTGGGCTGCATTATTTAATAAGTTCACCATAATTTGACGAAAGCGGAGCGGATCCGTTAACACAGCCAATTTTTCGTTATGGACTTTTACATGGATGGGAATGTGTTTTATGTTGCGGGCAACATTCCATTCATGAACAGCATCGCGAGTTAAAGCATTGAGCTCATG
The DNA here is from genome assembly GCA_031177795.1 of Domibacillus sp. Classification (GTDB taxonomy): domain Bacteria; phylum Bacillota; class Bacilli; order Bacillales; family Domibacillaceae; genus Domibacillus. The sequence continues at coordinate 4,497 of JAPSKG010000029.1, read as the reverse complement.
CGGAGCTGTCGATACAGGAAGTGCATCAGCTGCAAATGTATTAAATTCAAGCAAATCATTAATCATTGTTTGCATCCGTTCGGTTTCATTTAACGAAATAGCGAGGAATTCTTTTGCTTCATCTCCCATCACTACATCGTCTTTTACTGCTTGCAGCAAGCCGCTGATCGAGGTTACGGGTGTTTTTAATTCATGCGTTACGCCCGCAAGCAGCTCGGCACGCATTGATTCAAGTTGTTTTAAGCGCACAGCCATATCATTAAAAGAAGTAACAAGATCATACACTTCCTGTTCTTTTGCTTCCAGCGGCATAAGCGAAACACTGTAATTGCCATTGCGAATTTCTTTAGCAGCAGCAGCGGCGGCGCTAATTGGGCGGGCAAGCCGGTGAGACAAAATGTAAATGGCGGCCCAGCCCAAAATGCCACTGCCCAGTATAAGCAAAGCAAGCAAGCGGTACTCATCGTTGAGGTTAGCAAAGTCGTCTTCCGGCTGCAGCATGACGACCCAGCCAAATGTTACTCCGTGCACTTGAATGGGTTTTTTAATTAAATAAATAAGCTTATTGCTTTCATCAACGGCTCGAAATGTCTGGACGGCATTTTTCTTTTTTAAGACGGCAGCAGGAAATGATTTTTCTGCATATAAATTCTGGTTTCCTGCGGATAAAATAAAGCCGTTTACATCAGTAATAAAGATTGAAGGAGGGGACTCCATCTTTATCAATTCGTCACGCACATCTACCATATCGTCCGAAAGATGGGCATTATCTTCTTCATCATCGCCCTGATGGCTTCCAGCGATGCGCCCTGCCAGTTCTGCCGCTAAAAATTCAGAGACATCAAGGCGGTTTTCCAGCGCTGTATGACGTATCCAAATAACCGAAAGCATAGCAAGAACAAGCAGCCCGGCTGCAAGCGTTATGGCATAGCGTGTTGTCCAGTAGCGTAAAAGCGAAATGCGGCGTGATTTATCTTTCCGTAACAAATTGATATCCCAGACCGCGCAATGTTTTAATTTCCCCTTCAGATGACGGCCATGAAGCAAGCGCTTGGCGTATGCGCTTTACGGACAAATCAACAGCCCGGTCACTTCCGTCATAGTCATGTCCCCACACTTCATCAAGCAAATGCTCTCTTGAAAACGTCCGGTTTGGTGAAGAAGCAAGAAACAGCAGCAAAGATAAATCGCGCGGTGTTAAATGAATTTCATTGCCGCTGAGAAAAACCCGGTGCGCTTTAAAATCAATTGATAAACTGCCGTAATGTTGAATTTTTTCAGCTGGTTTTGCTTTTTCTGAACGGCGTAAGACGGCCCGGACACGCGCAACAACTTCATCTGCTATAAAAGGTTTGGAAATATAGTCATCGGCTCCGCCATTTAAACCGGCGAGCCGGTAATTAATATCATTAAGTGCCGTTAGCATAATAACAGGACAGCTGCTCACGGCACGAATGTTTTTTAAAACAGCCCAGCCATCTTTTTCTGGCATCATCACATCTAAAAGAACAAGCGCTGGATGTGATGAACCAAATTTTTCAATTGCTTCTGAACCGTTAAAAGCTTGTATCACATGAAAGCCTGCTTTTGCTAAATAAACTTTTAGCACCTGGCTGATGGCAGGTTCATCTTCTGCAACTAAAATAGTCTGCATATAACCACCTCGTTTTCAAATTATTATATAACGGGTCTTTGTTAATCGACAAAAAACCGGCCTTGAAAGGCCGGTTTAATAAAATCCAGTTAACTGTGCCGCTGATTCCGGAGAAATAGCAGCAATGTCAGCAATGATATCTTTTAGTCGTCTTCCTTCTGTTTCCACACCATAATAATCAGCCAAATTATATACATTTATTTCATGTGCCTTTTTCACATAAAGACGCAGGGTTTTTTCGTCCTGGTCAGCTGTTTCGATGCCAAGGGCTGCAGCTTGCTTGTTTAGTTTTGCAAGCCGCACTTTTCTTGCTGCTGTCTCCAGGCTGTCTCCATTAATTGAAACACCGAGTGCGGCTGCTTGTTCTGCAACTACGTCAGCGAAATTTTTTGTTTTCGTACGTGAGATAGAAGCTGTGGCCTGTTCTCTAATAAATTGTGGAGAAGCGGCTTCGGCTGGAGAAGAGGAAACACCGCTTAAAATCGTAATCGACAGCGCGCCGGTCATCATGTATGACATTGTTTTCTTCTTCATAATCAATCCTCCTGAATAACTAAACGCCTTTGTTCATTGATTAATTTTATTTTACTTAAGATTTATGTCAGATGAATGTCAAACAACTAAATTTATGTGTTTTTTTTCACATGTATAAAATTTGCATTTTCTTAAAATTTTTCTTGCTCTCAATAAAAACATCGTTTATTATCTAGTTAAGCGCTTTCTTAGTAAAGAAAATTCAGAAAGGTAAGCGCTTAACAAAAAAACGGAGGTATCTTATATGCTGAAAAACAACTACTATTAAAAGCGGTTTCTTCAGTTTAAAAGATGATCGGCCAGTTATAAAACCAGCTACATAAAACAATGTTGTTTACGAAAGCGGTTACCTTACTGCTTTTGCATAATTAACAATCAGGGGAGGACAAAGGGATGAAGAAAAAGTTATTGTTGTTGCTAGCTATGATGATGGTATTTGCCACAGTGCTCGCGGGATGCGGTGGAAGCGAGAAAGGCGAAGATGGAAAAGATAAATTGAAGATTGGTATTGCATTGCCAGATTTTGACGATAAATGGCTTAGCTACTTGCAGGACGGTATGACAACATATGAAAAAGAAGCGGGCAATATTGAAGGAATTTATGTAGATGCAATGAACGATGCAGCAAAGCAAATGTCACAAGTAGAAACGTTTATTTCACAAGGTGTTGATGCAATTGCGATCGTGCCGGTGGATACTGAATCAGTAGGTACAATTGTTGATATGGCCAATGGAGCAGACATTCCAATTGTTGTAGTAAATCGTACGTATGAGGGAATCGAAGAAGCAACAGCATTTGTAGGCGGTAACTCAATTGATTCAGGAATTATTCAAATGGAAGAAGTAGCAAAACTTCTTGGCGGCAAAGGAAATGTTGCAATCATGAATGGCCAGTCCGGACAAGAAGCTGAAATCAAACGTACTGAAGGAAACAAGCAAGTAATCGGTGAAAACCCGGGTCTAAAACTAGTGAAAGAAAAAAATGCAGACTGGGATCGTGCAAAAGGCATGACACTAATGGAAAACTGGTTGCAGTCTGGTGAGAAAATTGATGCGGTTGTTGCAAATAACGATGAAATGGCCATTGGTGCTATCATGGCGCTTGAAGCAGCAGGCAAACTGGAAGAAGTAGTTGTAGCCGGAATTGATGGTACACCAGATGCTCTTGAATACGTAAAATCAGGCAAGTTAAAAGTGTCTGTTTTCCAGGATGCTTTTGGACAAGGGTCAAAAGGTCTTGAAGTTGCAGCTAAAGCAGCACAAGGTGAAGAAGTAGAGAAAATGAATTTCATTGAATTTGAATTAATTACACCTGAAAACGTTGAAACATACGTGAAAAAGTGGCAGTAACACTTGATTCGGATGGCTTTTAGCCATCCGGATTCCAACAAATCAAATTAGAGGTGAAAAGCATGGCGTCTCCATATATTTTACAGATGTCGGATATTTCCAAAAGCTTTCCGGGTGTAAAAGCGCTTCAAAATGTTAAGCTAGATGTGAAAAAAGGCGAAGTTCACGCGCTAATGGGCGAAAATGGTGCCGGCAAATCAACCTTGATGAAAATTTTGATTGGCATTTACACGGCAGACACAGGGAAAATAGTCTTTGACGGGCAAGAGCTAAAAATCAGCAACGTCAGTGAAGCGCTGGACAAAGGCATTTCGATGATTCACCAGGAGCTGAACCCGGTGCCGGAAATGACCGTTGCTGAAAACATCTTTCTTGGGCGTGAACCAACTTACGGAAAAACCGGCCTGGTTAATCAAAAACAGCTGGTTAAAAACACAAAAGACTTGTTTGAACGTTTAAACATCACCACAATCAATCCAAAATCAAAGATGGTGGATTTGACAGTAGCGAAAATGCAGCTGGTCGAAATTGCGAAAGCGGTTTCTTATGATTCTAAGCTGATTATTATGGATGAACCTACATCCGCCATTACAGACAAAGAAGTTGCGCATTTATTTGACATTATCCGCTCTCTTCAAAAAAGAGAGGTGGGCATCATTTACATTACGCACAAAATGGAAGAATTAAAGCAAATTGCCAATACGCTGACTGTATTCCGTGACGGGCAGTATGTCGGGACCGACTCGATCGACAACATGCCGCGTGAGCGCTTGATTGAAATGATGGTCGGCCGGGAGCTTTCTCACGCGTTTGACAAAGAAGATACAGTTACCGGGCAAGTGGCGCTGGAAGTGAAAAACCTGACTAAAAAAGGAAAATTCCATCACGTGAATTTCCAGGTGCGCAAAGGGGAAGTACTCGGCATTGCCGGCTTAATGGGCTCCGGGCGGAGCGAAATT
>JAPSKG010000268.1 GCA_031177795.1 Domibacillus sp. | reverse complement strand
GCGTATTGCTAACTCTTTGTTACGCAGATTGCGTTCCCCTTTATTTTTTTGACCGTACAACAAAAAAAATCGGCTCGGCACATGCGGGATGGAAAGGTTCTGTTGGGGGAATCGGCCCTAAAATGGTTTTACAGTGGGAAAAGGAAGGCAGCAGCCTTCGAGACATTGAAGTAGTGATTGGGCCGTCAATCTGCAAGGATTGCTACCAGGTAGGAAATTCTGTGATAACGGAAGCGGAAAAATGGTATGATGCACAAGATGAAAAAGCATTTAATTCAGTGTTAAATAAACCGGATACGTATTATTTTTCCCTGCAAATGTTTAACAAAGATATTTTAGTGAAAACAGGAATTCCGCTGGAAAACATTCAGGTGACGCAGCTTTGTTCAAGCTGCTCACCAGATTTTTTTTCACATCGGAGAGACCAGGGTTTTACGGGCAGAATGATGAGTTTTATCGGTTGGAAGGGAAGAGAGTAATGAGGGTAAGCGAGAATCTGGCTGTTGTGCAAACACGAATAACGGAAGCAGCCACCCGGTCAGGCCGGAAAGCGGAAGATGTGAAAATAATTGCTGTTACAAAGTATGTCTCAGTTGAACGAGCTCAGGAAGCTTTAGAAGCAGGAATTATTCATCTTGGTGAAAACCGTGATGAAGGATTAAATGCAAAACACGAGATAATTGGAGAAAAAGCAGTATGGCATTTTATAGGTTCACTGCAAACAAGAAAAGTAAAAGCAGTAATTAATAAAGTGGATTACATTCATTCATTGGATCGTGAATCGCTCGCAAAAGAAATTGATCGGCGTGCAGACAAGCCAATTAATTGCTTTGTCCAAGTAAATGTTTCTGGAGAAAAATCAAAGCATGGCCTTGAACTGTATGAAGTAGCTTCATTTGTGGAAGCAATGCATGTTTATCAAAACATTCGAATCTGCGGTTTAATGACAATGGCTCCTTTAACGGATGACAGGGATTTGCTTAGAAATTGTTTTCGAAAGCTTGCAGAATGCCGGACTCACATTCAGTCATTAAACCTTTCTTACGCTCCATGTACCGAGCTTTCGATGGGGATGAGCAATGATTATGAGATCGCCATTGAAGAAGGCGCAACAATGATTCGAATCGGAACTGCCCTTGTTGGAGAGTGAAAACTTTTTGGAGGCGGGCTATCGCCTCCGTTTCTAACACTTGAATTTTCAAAATAGCAATTAACTAAGGGGATTCTTAAAAGTGAAGAAGCTGTGGGCAGCATAAAGCAAGCTGCTGTTGAAAAAGAATAAATGAAAGCGGAGGTGGAACGATGGGAGTGAAATCGAAGTTTAAATCATTTTTTCTGCTTGATGAAGAAGATTATGATGTAGTCGAAGAAGAGGTATACGAAGAAGAACAACCAGCGTTGCCGCGCAAGAAAAATGTAGTAAGCTTAAAAAGTGCACAAAAACCATCAAAAGTAATAATCGCTGAACCGAGTGCATTTGCAGAAGCCCAGGAAATTGCCGACCATTTAAAAGCAAAAAAAGCGGTGATTGTAAATCTGCAGCGCATTCAAACCGACCAAGCAAGAAGAGTAGTGGACTTTCTTGGCGGCACGGTATATGCCATTGGCGGTGAAATTCAGCAAATTGATGATAAGATCTTTTTTTGTGCACCAGAAAACGTGGAAGTTGCTGGAAGTATTGCGCAGTTCAACCAAAACGATCAAAATAAAACGGGGTGGCAATAAACTGAATGGATACAGTTATTTATTTTTTAATTAAAGCAATTGATCTTTATTCCTGGGCGCTTATTATTTATATTTTAATGTCGTGGTTTCCAGATGCACGTCAAACCGCTATTGGGCGCTTTTTAACAAAAATTTGCGAGCCGTATTTAGAGCCGTTTCGCCGTTTTGTTCCGTCAATTGGCATGTTTGATATTTCACCTATCGTTGCGTTTATCACTTTAAACCTTGCAACTCGCGGTTTAATTGAATTAATGCGCTGGGTGTAAGAGGGTAACTTTGTGAGTGGAATTTATCAGCATTTCAGGCCGGAAGAAAAAGAGTTTATTGATAAAGTGCTGGGTTGGAAGCAGCAAGTTTTGGAAATGTATGCGCCAAAACTAACAGGATTCCTTGACCCAAGGGAACAACAAATTGTCCGTTCAGCTGTTGGATCAGGCGAAGAAGTGGGCGTTTCGTTTTTTGGCGGGCATCCATCGGCTGAAAGAAAGCGCGCGTTAATTCATCCAGATTATTTTCAACCAGGTGAAAACGATTACGACATTGTGCTTTATGAAATTGACTATCCGGAAAAATTTTCAGCAATCAGCCATCCGAAGATTTTGGGGAGTTTAATGGGCCTTGGCTTAAAGCGGGAAAAATTTGGCGACATTTTAAGCGAAGATATTAGGCACCAGTTTTTCGCAGGACAGGAAATCTCAGATTATTTGCTTCTCCATTTTGACCATGTGGGCAAAGTCCCTGTGAAAGTAAAGAAGCGAGACTACACTG
>JAPSKG010000267.1 GCA_031177795.1 Domibacillus sp. | reverse complement strand
ATCTAAATACAAAGCGTCTTTAACCGGCAACTCAGAAATATCAAGATTTTTATGCATCTCATAATCAAATTTTTTCCGAAGCTTTTTTTGTACAAACGGCAGTTTTCCAATAATTAAAATTGTCAGCAAAACAAAACTGATAATCAGCAGCTCCGGCAAGCGCAAATCATCCGACAAAATATTTGTAATAGCTGAAATAATGACAGCCAGGGAAAAAGCGCCGAATAAAATTAAAAACGCACTGATTTTCCTGCGGATAGGATGGTCAATAATCAGCTGAGATTCATCCGTTGTAAAACCGGTGCCTGTCAGCATTGAAATCACCTGATAACGGGACACCGCTTTTTCAAGACCTGTTATATGAAAAAGCATTACTGAAATTTCAATAACAAAAAAAACAATTAATAAATAAAGGAACATAAACACCATGCCCATTCTTGTTCCCTTCTTTCCAAAATAATATGGTCTTTATAAGAATACCCATGGCTCGTTTTTATAAAACAAAGCACATACTGGGAAAACAAAGCAAGCCGATTTTTCGGATAAGTTTTGAATGGATTTCAGGACTTTTTCAAGTTTTTTTAAATTAAAGCAGCTTACTAAAACATGAAACATACAAAAGGCACTTCAATGGATCCTTTACTTCCATTAATTAAGTAACATTAGTGTTTAATAAAGCGTAAAAAAGAACCTCCCGTAAAAAGTGTTTTACGGGAGGTTCAAACTCGTTCACTATTAACCTGCTTTTACACAGTTACACGCTCTTTTGCTTGAACTGCTAAAAACTCTTCTGAGATCAGCAAAATGTCATCTGACTCATTGCGGATTACCGTGTTTGCCGGAATAGTTACGTTTTCCATTACAATGGCCCGCTCAATAAATGCTCCCCGCTCGATCCGTGCATGCGGCATGATCACTGTATCTTTCACAAACGCATCTTTTTCTACTTGAACGCCCTGGGACACAACAGAATGCTGAACTTCACCGTTAATAAAGCAGCCTTCATTTAAAATCGAGTGGGTAACTTCTGCGTCAGGCCCCGTCATTTGCGGCGGCAAGCTTTCCGCTGCAGAATAAATTGGCCATGACCGGTCATGCAAGTCCAGGCCGCTGGCCGGATCCAGCAAGTCCATGTTGGCTTCCCATAAGCTTTGCACTGTGCCGACATCTTTCCAGTAGCCCTCGAACGGATACGCCACCAATTTTTGCGCATCTGCCAGCATGGCTGGAATCACGTCTTTGCCGAAGTCATTGCTTGAATCCGGATTGTTTGCGTCTTCCTCCAGGTATTGCTTTAAAACAGACCATTTAAAAATGTAAATGCCCATAGATGCCAGGTTGCTTTCCGGCTTGGCCGGCTTTTCATCAAAGCGCGTAACATGAAACTGCTCATCTGTATTCATAATGCCAAAGCGGCTGGCTTCATTCCATGGCACTTCAATCACGGAAATAGTGGCATCAGCTTTTTTTTCTATATGGTAGTCCAGCATTTTATCGTAATCCATTTTGTAAATATGGTCACCGGACAAAATAAGAACATGTTCTGGATCATATTGAGAAAGGTAATTGAAGTTTTGGTAAATAGCGCTCGCCGTTCCTGTGTACCAGTTGACATCAGATGAACTGGCGTATGGAGGAAGAACCGTTACCCCGCCGCTGCTGCGGTCCAGGTCCCAGGCACGCCCGTTCCCGATATAGGAATTTAATACAAGCGGCTGGTACTGAGTGAGTACGCCAACTGTTTCGATGCCTGAATTGGCACAGTTTGATAAAGGAAAATCCACAATGCGGTATTTGCCGCCAAACGGCACCGCCGGTTTTGCCAGGTTTTCTGTCAGCTCTTTTAACCTCGAGCCTTTCCCTCCTGCTAAAAGCATTGCGACACATTGTTGTTTTGCCATGTTGTTCATTCTCCTTTTTTGTCTTTTTATATGGATTCATCTTTAAATTAAATAGTTGACCGTTTCCTCAACAAAAAAATACAAGTCGGACAAATATTTGCTTACCCGATTGTAAGAATTAATAAACTTTGTTTCACAAAAAAAATTCTTTCATGGTACCTCCTATCGTTTGTAAGCGTGAACATTTATTTTGAAAATAAACAACCGCATTTCGATTACAAGAAAAAGAAAATTTCTTCGTGAAATGAAAAAAGAAACCATGGATCTAAACAAAAATGATGAGGTGCAATTCCTTGCTTATGTATTGGTTGTTCTGGGGAAGAGAAGTCATGGTGATTTGGCAAAAAACAAGCCAGTCAATACGTTACCACAAGGGGACTCGTTAACAGCAGTATTATAATTATTCAAGGAAACTTTGTTGTAATGCAGAAATTAATTGACGTAAAAAAGGAACAGTTCAGCCTTTAAGAAATACTCCTTTTTTTACCTATTCGCCTTTAAACTTACTTTTCCTTCTTTTTTTTACTGAAAAATAAGAAAAATTTCATTATTTTCTTTTTCTACTTTTTTAATACACTTAATTTTCAGGCTATTATCTGGTTAAGCTAATGCTTCCACTCTTGGATTAACCACTTGAATAGCA
>JAPSKG010000266.1 GCA_031177795.1 Domibacillus sp. | reverse complement strand
ACTAAAACACGCAGCCGGCTTTTTTCAGGCATAGACCAGGTATTATTTAACATGCACTCTTTGTTACAGGGATCAAAGCTCCAGGCAGAAGCGCGGGACCGAATTTTAATGTCAGCCCGTGTTTTCCGCGATGATATAGAAATGCTGCAAGATATTCGCAAGCTGACAATTGACCAGCTTAGGTATATAAACAAACAGCACACAATACGAAGCCGCTTTTATTCAGCAGTACAGGGAGCCATTACCGGAACAGGAAGCGCACTCCCTATTGCATCAGACTTTCTTTCAATGGCTGCAGTAAATCTTCGTTCTGTTCAACTTACAGCTTTATCATACGGCTATGATGTTGAATCTCCATTTGAAATGACGGCAGCGTTAAATGTCTTTCATGCATCTATGCTGCCGGACCGATTAAAAGCAAATGGATGGGCCCAGCTGATAACGGATATTGAAGATGGCAAAGAACCTTTTTATTTTTATGAAGGAACAGAGCGGATGGCAGATGAAGCATGGCTTGAAGAATCGCTGCGACAAGCTATGAAGTTAGGTGCGATCATGGCTTTTCGCCAAAAAAAGATATCAGGAATTCCGCTTTTCTCAGTTGCTCTTGGAGCAGGATTTAATTACCGTCTTACCAAAAAAATAACTGAATTTGCGGAACACTATTATCAGTACCGTTATTTAAGCGAAAAAAAAAACCGGTGAATTAGCCGGTTTCTTTTTATGAATGCTGTTTTTGTTGATTTTCCTTTATATGGAGATCAGGGGTTGTTCGAAACCACAGCCACAAATCATTAATTATAGAAGCAAGTTCGCTGATTTCTTTGTTTAGCTGACAGGAAATAAAAAAGTTTTCTTCATTATCCAGCGCTGATTGCTTTTCATTGATAATTGCTTCAAGTTCGTGAATGCGGTCAGGAATCTTGCCGCGAATAGTCTCCCATTCATGCAGAATTGTTTGCCTTTCTGTAAGTGGATAATAAGACCACTCATTGGCTAAAATAGGAATAGAAATGCCGAGACGCTCGTTATATTGAAACAATGGCTCACCTGCTTTGATTGAGTTTCTTCTATATTATTAAACTGGCAGGCAAATAGCAAAAAAGAAAAATATACACGATTTCTACATAAATACACAAAAAGCTGTATTTTTTCAGAAAAAGGCTTGAAAGACTATGCATAACATGTTATTCTTTATACATGATAACAGAATAAAAATAAAGAATAATGAATATTTATACTAGTGTTCGCAACTTAGAGGAGGAAAAAATAGATGGGTAAGAAAGTAGTTCTCGCTTATTCGGGTGGTCTTGATACATCCGTGGCGATTCCATGGCTGAAAGAACAAGGATATGACGTTGTGGCGGTTTGCCTTGACGTTGGTGAAGGAAAAGACCTTGAATTTATTAAAAATAAAGCACTTCAAGTTGGCGCAGTTGAAAGCTATATGATCGATGCAAAAAAAGAGTTTGCAGAAGATTTCGCTCTTATTGCTCTTCAAGGCCATACCTGGTATGAAAATAAATATCCGGTTGTATCAGCATTATCACGTCCGCTTATTTCAAAAAAATTAGTTGAAATTGCCGAGCAGGAAAATGCTACAGCTGTTGCACATGGTTGCACAGGCAAAGGAAACGACCAAGTACGTTTTGAAGTAGCAATCCGCGCATTAAACCCGGATTTGGAAGTTCTTGCGCCAGTACGTGACTGGGCTTGGTCGCGTGAAGAAGAAATTGAATACGCAAAACAGCATAACGTTCCAGTTCCAATTGGAAAAGAAAGTCCATTTTCAATTGACCAAAACCTATGGGGACGTGCAAACGAGTGTGGTGCCTTAGAAGATCCTTGGGCTGCCCCTCCTCTTGATGCATACGATTTAACAGCGCATTTAGAAGATACACCGGATACACCGGAAATTATCGAAATTGATTTTGAAGAAGGTGTTCCTGTTTCTGTAAACGGCGCAAAAATGGAATTAGCTGAATTGATTCTTCACTTAAATGAAGTAGCAGGCAAACACGGTATTGGTCGCATCGATCACATTGAAAACCGTCTTGTGGGCATTAAATCCCGTGAAGTTTACGAAACGCCTGGAGCTACAACGTTAATCACAGCTCATAAAGAATTAGAAGACCTTACATTAGTAAAAGAGCTAGCTCACTTTAAGCCGGTAATCGAAAAACGGTTAACAGAAATTATTTATGATGGTTTGTGGTTTAACCCTGTTCGCGAAGCACTTGTTGCATTCTTGAAGGAAACACAAAAATATGTAACAGGCACAGTGCGAGTTAAACTATTTAAAGGCCATGCCATTGTAGAAGGCCGTAAATCTCCTTATTCATTGTATGATGAAAAGCTGGCGACGTACTCAAAAGATGATGCATTTGACCATGCTTCAGCGGTTGGCTTTATTAACATCTACGGTTTGCCAACAGTTGTTAGCTCCCGCGTTCATAAAGAGAAAGGGTTAAAATAATCATGACGAAAAAGTTGTGGGGCGGCCGGTTTCAAAAATCTGCAGAAGAGTGGGTAGACGAATTTGGAGCGTCCATCTCTTTTGACC
>JAPSKG010000265.1 GCA_031177795.1 Domibacillus sp. | reverse complement strand
CTCCGCTGTCCGGGCAGGCGGCAGTCATGATTTTGGTGACCGCGTTATTTTTCAAAATGTATCTTTTCGTTTGTTAAAAGGAGAACATATTGGGTTAGTCGGCGCTAATGGCGAAGGCAAATCGACATTTATGAATATAATTACCGGACAAATTCAGCCGGACGATGGAAAAGTAGAATGGTCAAAAAATCAGCGGGTCGGTTATCTGGACCAGCACGCTGTTTTAGAAAAAGGAAAAACGATTCGTGATGTGCTGAAAACAGCTTTTCAATACTTATTTGACATGGAAGCTGCGATTAACCACATTTATGGCCAGATGGCCGATGTAACGCCGGAAGAAATGGAAAAAATGCTTGATGAAGTTGGAACGCTTCAAGACACACTGACAACCAATGATTTCTACACCATTGACGCAAAAGTGGAAGAAGTAGCGAGAGGGCTCGGCTTAGATGGGATAGGGCTTGAAAAAGATGTGTATGATTTAAGCGGAGGGCAGCGGACAAAAGTGCTTCTGGCCAAGCTTCTTCTTGAAAAGCCTGATATTTTACTCCTCGATGAGCCAACCAACTATTTAGATGAAGTGCATATTGAATGGTTAAAACGCTATTTGCTGGCTTATGAAAATGCGTTTCTTCTGATCTCCCATGATATTCCTTTTTTAAACAGCGTTGTCAATATTATTTATCATTTGGAAAACAAAGAATTAACCCGCTATGTTGGAGATTACCATAACTTTTTAAAGGTATATGAAGCAAAAAAGCTGCAAATAGAAGCAGCCGCTAAAAAGCAGCAGCAGGAAATTGCCAATTTAAAAGATTTTGTAGCGAGAAACAAAGCGCGTGCTTCAACAAGCAGCCTGGCGATGTCCCGCCAAAAAAAGCTGGATAAAATGGACATTATTGAAGTAGCAGGAGACCGGCCAAAGCCTGATTTCCGTTTTAAAGAAGCCAGAACGTCCGGGAAGCTGATTTTTCAAACGGAACATTTAGTAATTGGCTATGAAGATCCTCTTTCCAGGCCGCTTGACTTGTCGATGGAGCGAGGCCAAAAAGTGGCGTTGGTCGGCGCGAATGGAATCGGGAAAACCACTTTGTTAAAAAGCATACTCGGTGAAATCAACCCTCTTTCCGGAAGCGTAGAGCGGGGAGACTACCAGCATATTGGTTATTTTGAACAAGAAGTAAAAAAAGAAAACCATAATACATGCATTGAAGAAGTGCTGAATGAATTCCCAAGTTTGACGCAAGGAGAGGTTCGAGGAGCACTGGCAAGATGCGGATTAACCAGAAAACACATTGAAAGCAAAATATCCGTGCTGAGCGGCGGAGAAAAAGCAAAAGTGCGGCTTTGTAAACTAATGAACCGGGAAAGCAATGTTCTCGTTTTTGACGAACCAACCAACCATTTGGATGTTGATGCAAAAAATGAATTAAAGCGGGCGCTTAAAGAGTATAAAGGAAGCATTCTTTTGATTTCCCATGAGCCTGAGTTTTACCAGGATATCGCGACAGATATTTGGAATGTGGAGTCCTGGACAACAAAACAAGTGCAAAATACGTAACAGCAGCACAGGTTATTTATTAAAAAAAGCCGGATCAACTTTTAAGCTTTGAGATAAAACATTTTAGTCATCAGTAATACAACTGATTTTCTCCTTATCCTCTTACCGGTGTTAATTCCAACACTGGTAAGAGGTTTTTTTATGGCTAAAAGAAAAACAAAAATTCAAATGGATTGTCTGGTGAGAAAGCATAGAAAACAACTTTAAACATGCCATTTAAAAGATGGGAAAATACAACTTTCAAACGCTAGAAACGTACTGTGGTGCAAAACAATTGCAATCGGTTTTTAGTTTGAAAGCCACTGAAACCATTAAAGTCACGTTTATTCAATGCAACAAATCAAGATGTCAATATCCATTCTATCTCCTTTAAAAAGAATTATTTTAGCTCCCCCTTCATAGGTATGATTGTTGATTAAGATGCAATTAAAGGAGGCTGCTTATTGATGGATGGTTATGATGGCTTTTCACAAAACCTTCAGTCCTACTCGAAACCTTGTCCTAACCCATATTGCTATAATCCAAATTGTAAGTGTGGAGCAAATTGTAAATGCACACCTGAAAGACAATGCGGTTGCAGTGATACGGGGCATTCAACAGGCCTGCTCCATGAATCTGTCGTTGCCGCCGTTGAAGAAATGAGGGTTTGGGTTATTTTAATGGCAGAACACGCTAAATTTATCAGGCTAGGATTGGATCCTAACCCGGATCAAGAGCATTTTTTCCGATTAGCAGACCAATTTGCTATTCAGTTAGAGCAGTTACACTATTGTATACAACAAACTCCGAACACGGCTCCCACGCAAATATTAATTAATTTAAGGGAACAAACGATACAAATGGTTAATCAATTAATTATTTTTAAGAAAACATTGTTTAAGCTTCTTGAAGAATGTAAAGGGCTTGCTATTTTGCCGGCTATTCTTGTTGACCATATCCGCAGGGAAGCAGACCGGTTTGTCGGAACGCTGGAACGCTCGAAAAGCAAGAAAACAAAAACCAGGGAGAAAC